>DASYUS010000311.1:0-8410 GCA_036000945.1 Allostellaceae bacterium | reverse complement strand
AGGGCACCGCCGAGGAAACCTGGCCCGGGCGGCGGCGGGGCCACATCCCGAAGAGCCGCAACCTGCCGTTCGACCGCGTCACCGATCCCAATACCCGGCAGCTGAAGACCGCGGAGGATCTGGCGCGGCTGTTCGAAGAGGCCGGGGTCAGCCTCGATCGTCCGATCGTCACCAGCTGCGGCTCCGGCGTCACCGCCTGCGCGGTGGCCTTTGCGGCGCATCTCCTCGGCCATCCCGGCGCCGCGGTCTATGACGGGTCGTGGTCGGAATGGGGGCTGCCCGACGGCCCGCCGATCGAGACCGGTCCCGCCCGCCCGTAGCGCCCGGCCATGGCTCTTCTCGACGACGTCATCACCTATCTCGAAATGCACGAGCGGCCGCAGACGCCGCGCGTCCCGGCGCCGCCCGGTATCAAGCTGGCGCTGATGCAGGTCGAGCACTGCACGGTATCCTTCTATCGCTATCTCTACGAGACGGTCGGCACCCCCTGGCTGTGGTACGAGCGGCGCCTCCTCGACGACGGCGCGCTCGGCGCCGAGATCGGCAAATCGTCGACCGAGATCTTCGTCCTCTACGCCGGCGGGGTCCCGGCGGGCTATTTCGAGCTCGATGCGGCGCCGCCGCACGAGACCGAGCTGCGCTATTTTGGGCTGATCCCGGAGTTCATCGGGCGCCGGCTTGGCCCCTTCCTGTTGCAGGCGGCGATCGACCGGGCCTGGTCACGCCCGATCGGGCGGCTCTGGGTGCACACCCGAAAATTCGATCATCCGAGCGCGCTCGGCCATTACCAGCGCGCCGGGTTTGTCGTCTACGCACGGCAGAAGCTGCGCTTCGAAGATCCGCGCACCCGGGGCATTCTGCCGCGCTCGTTGCGGCATCCGCTGTTGCCGACGCTCGATGAGGCCTAGCGACCCGGCCTTTTGATAAAATGCCGCCAATAGTGGCAGCTCCGGCAACGCTCCGTTAACCAGGATCAACCAAGAATTGGCCCCGATGATCTTTGTCGGGTACGTTCGATGAAAAAGGTTCCTGCCTGCACGAGTTGGGGTCTTGTGGTTGCCGCCGTTTCGTTGAGCCCGATCGTCCTGATCTTCGGGCTGCCCTTGTCGGTCGGAATCGGGCTCGATATTTTTGAACATGCCGGCAAGGGGCCGTTTGTCCTTGCCCTGTCCATCCCGGTGGCGTTTGCGCTGCTGCGCCAGCTGTCGCCGCTCGCCCAACAGTGGGTCGGCGCGCTCGCTTCGCGACCGCACCTGCCGCTCAGCCACTCCGCCAAGCCGAATTAAGCACGGTAATCGATCAGCTGGCGCACCGGCGCCCCCGATTTCAGCGCGGCGAAGCCCTCGTTGATCTGGTCGAGCTTGATCCGGCCGGAGATCAAGTGATCGAGCTTGAGGCGGCCCTGCTTCCACAGCGACAACAGCCGCGGCATGTCGACCCGGAAGCGGTTGCCGCCCATCGAGGTGCCCTGGATCTTGCGGTCGCGCAGGAAATCGTAGCCGTGCAGCTCGATCTTCAGGCCGAACGGCACCATGCCGATGATCGTCGCGGTGCCGCCCGGCCGCAGCATCTGAAACGACTGCTCGGCGGTTGCCTTGGTGCCGATCGCCTCGAACGAATAATGCACCCCGCCCTTCGTCATCTCGCGGATCTGCTCGACGGCGTCGACGTTGCTGGCGTTGACCGTGTCCGTGGCGCCCATCTCCCGCGCCAGCTCGAGTTTTGACGGCACCGTATCGATCGCGATGATGCGCTCGGCGCCGGCAAGTGCCGCGCCGTTAACCGCCGACAGCCCGATGCCGCCGCAGCCGATCACCGCCACCGTCGCGCCGGGCTCGACCCTGGCGGCGTTGAACACCGCGCCGACCCCGGTCATCACGCCGCAGCCCACCAGGCACGCGCGGTCGAGCGGGATGTCGTCGTCGATCTTCACCATCGAGTTTTCATGCACCAGCATCTGCTCGCCGAACGAGGAGAGGTTGAAGGCCTGGTTGACGTGCTGGCCGCCCTTCCACGTCAAGCGCTTGGCGACGCCCGGCAACATCTTGACGTCGGTGTTCTCGCACAAATTCGGATGGCCGGTCAGGCATTGCGGGCAGGTGCCGCAGAATACCGAGAGGCAGGTGATGACGCGGTCGCCGGGCTTGACGTAGGTCACCCCGTCGCCGACCGCCTCGACGACCGCCGACGATTCATGGCCGAGCACGACCGGGGTCGGCGTCGGGTAGAGCCCCTCGATGAAATGCAGGTCGCTGTGGCACAGCCCGGCAAAGGCGGTGCGCAGCAAGACCTCGCGGCCCGTTGGCTTTTCGAGCGCAACCTCCTCGATCGTCAGCGGCTGGTTTGCGGCGTGCAGGATTGCGGCTTTCATGGCGACCTCCTCGCTGGGTTGCCGTCATCGTACCGCGCCGCTGGTGCCTGGTCACGCGGCCTCAGCCATCGCCGGCCGCCGGCTCAACGGACGAGTGGAGGCGGCTCGATATAATCCGAAATGGGCGGCGTCACGGGGCCCGGGCCCGGGCCCGGGCCTGGGGGTGGGAGCGGCGCCTCGTCTTCGCTCGCCGCTTCGGTGGGTCGGTCGTCCGGCGGCGCCGGCTCGGTCTGCCGAGGCTTGCGCCGGCTGAATTCCCGCTCGATCGCGGCCACCCTGAGCGATGCCGCTCGCGGCAGCATCATGCCGTCGCACAGCCCGCTCAAACGCCGGCAGGACCCGGGCGTCCGCGACAGTTCCGCGCTCTGCCGGTAATACCTGACGGCCGCCCGGCGATAGCCCAGGCCTTCAGCCGCTAGACCCAGGTAATACAGCGACAGATCGTCCTCGTACTGGACCCGCAGCAACAGCATCGCGAGGTCTTGCCACCGGGCGTTCCGAGCGAGTTGCGCAGCCTGCGGTTGGGCCCGCTGCCATGCAGCGAGACAGGGTTCGCGGCAGCTGAGGAGCGGCTGGCCAGTCCGCAGCAGCGCCAAGCTTTCCGCAGGGTTGACCTGGGCGGCTTGCTCGGCGCAGCCCGCCGCCAACAGCCATGCCAACCCGATCAGGCCCCGGCGGCAATAGGCATGCATGGCCCACCCGATTCGCGTCCATGAGCATTCTCGCATCGCTTCAGACCGCCCTATCATGAGCCTTCACGCTCCCCGACATTGACCGCGGGGCGCCGGCTGTGCTGACAATCGGCGGTACCCGGGTGGCCGCATCGCGAGGTGCGGCAACGACGCGCCCGAGTGGGCGGATGACGCATGAGCCTTCTAACGCGGCACAGGGCAGTTCCCAACCGTCCCGGCGACGCCACGGCGCCGCCTGCCGAAAAGCCCGCGCCCGGCGACGGAGCGCCGTTCGGGGCGATCGGCACGTTGCGGGCGCTGCTCGTCGGCACGATCATCGTGCCCCTCCTGCTCGGAGCCGTCGGCGGCTATTTCTCCTACCGTGCGAGTTACCAGGCCGCTGCGACGGCGCTCGATGAAGCGGTTGCCGTAGCCGCGGAGAATACAACCAAGATACTTGACACGCACATGCTTGTCGCGGCGCGCATCGACGATCTGCTTGCCGTGCTGACCGATTCGCAGATCCGCGCCGATGAGAAAGCGCTGCACGATCGGATTGCCCAGCAGATCGCCGATCTGCCGCAGGTGGCCGCGGCCTGGGTCCTCAACGGCAATGGTCGCGAGACGGTCAGCGCCCGGGTTTTTCCGGTCAATCGCGATTTTGATCATTCCGGCCGCGAGGATTTTCGGGTGCTGCGAGAAGGCCGCATCCAGACCTTCATCTGGGCATTGCGCGCCCGCAGCCTGGCCGATGGCGATTACCGAGCCTACTTCACCGTCAGTCAGCGTCGGCAGGCGGCCGACGGCAGCTTTCGCGGCATCATCGTCGTTGCCGTTTCCGGTCCCTATTTCGCCTCGTTCTACAATTCGCTGCTCGGCGGCTCTGCGCAATATACCGCCAGCGTGCTGCGCGAGGACGGCACCAGCCTCGCGCGCTATCCCGAAAGCGAGCAGCCCCCGGCGCCGCGGCAGGAGGACGCTCTGCTGGCGAAGGCGCTCGCCGACAAGGCAACCGGCGGGATTATCGCCAGCGGGTCGCCATTCAGCGAAGACGGCAGCCTTGTCGCCTATCAGCGGCTGGCAAGCTATCCGGTTTATGTCGCGATCGGGCGGACCCGAGCCTCGATAACGCGCGATTGGCTTGAAATGATGGCCGGCTATGTCGCGATCGGCGTTCCGGCTTCGGTCGGATTGATGCTGCTCAGTCTGCTCGCGCTGCGCCGCACCCGCAGGGAGCAGCTGGCTTTGGCGGAGGCGGGCGAGGCGATCGCCCAGCGCGCCGCGATCGAAGCCCAGCTGCACCAGTCGCAGAAGATGGAGGCCGTCGGCCTTCTGACCGCAGGCATCGCGCATGATTTCAACAATCTGCTGACGATCGTGGTGGGCAACGTCGCCCTGCTGGAAGCCGGCCTCGATCCGCACGATCAAAAGCGCCACAAGTTTATTGCCGCCGCGATAAGCGGCTGCGAGCGGGCATCGGCGCTGACCGAACGGCTGCTCGGCTTTGCCCGCCGCGAACCGGTCGATCCCCGACCGGTCGATATTGACGAATTGATAACGCAGATGCCGGACCTCGCCTGGCATTCACTGGGCGACCGTATCGCGGTCGATTTTCGGCTCGCCGGCGATTTGTGGCCGGTGTTTGTCGATCCCGAGCAGCTTGAAAACGCGCTGCTCAATCTTGCCCTCAACGCCCGAGACGCGATGGGCGGGCGAGGCCGCCTAACGGTCGAAACCGCCAATGTTCACGTCAACGAGGCCGATCCGGCGGCTCCTCCAAGCCTCGGCGCCGGCGATTACGTCGCAATCTCCATCGGCGACACCGGCTGCGGCATGCCGCAAGAGGTCCAGGACAAGGCTTTCGATCCGTTCTTTACGACGAAGGAAGCCGGCAAAGGGACCGGGCTCGGGCTGTCTCAGGTCAACGGCTTTGTCACCCGCTCCGGCGGGCGCTGCACGATCAGCAGCGAGCCGGGTCGTGGCACGACGGTCAAGCTCTTCCTGCCGCGGTATCTGGGCGCGGTGGAGGGCGGCGACGCGCCGGTCGGCAATGGCGCAGGCGAGGACGCACCTGGCGCCATCGCGGTGCCGGTCGCTAGCCACACCGGTGCCCAGGCCGAGCCGGACGCGGCAGAACGGGGCACCAAGCCATGAACGGGTCGACGATGCATTGGCGGATCGGCAAGGTGACGGTAACGAAGATCGTCGAACTCGAGGTGACCGGCGGCAGCCGCTTTATCCTGCCGCAGGCGACCTACGACGAAATCCTGCCGATCGGCTGGCTCCAGCCGCATTTCGCCGACGAGCGCGGCCGTCTGAAAATGAGCATTCATGCGCTCATCGTCGAAACGCCGGAGCGCCGCATTATCGTCGATACTTGCCTCGGCAACGACAAAGAGGGGCGCCGCATCCCGACCTGGAACAACCTGCAGGGGCCGTTCCTCGCCGATCTCGCGGCCGCCGGGTTCCCGCGCGAATCGATCGACACGGTGCTGTGCACGCATCTCCATGTCGACCATGTCGGCTGGAATACGATGCTGGTCGACGGCAAATGGCTCCCGACCTTCCCGCGGGCGCGCTATCTGATGGGCCGGGTCGAGTTTGTGCACTGGCAGAGCCAGCACGAGCGCGACGACATGGCGGCGGTCTTCGCCGATTCGGTCGCGCCGATCCGCGAGGCCGGGCTCGCCAATCTGGTCGAGACCGACCACCGGATCTGCGGCGAGGTCAGCCTCATCCCGACGATCGGCCATACGCCGGGGCACGTCAGCGTGCGCATCGTCTCCGACGGCGAGGAGGCTCTGATCACCGGCGATTTCATGCACCACCCCTGCCAGATCGCGCACCCGGAATGGTCATCGACCGCCGACAGCGACCCGGACGAGGCGCGCCGCACCCGCGAGCGCCTGCTCGGTGAACTCTGCGACCGGCCGGTGCTGGTGATCGGCACCCATTTTGCCGGCGCCACCGCGGGCCGCATCGTCCGCGACGGCGACGCTTACCGCCTCGCGGTTTAGCGGCATCGCCTTCGCCGCAGCCTGTTGTCATTGCGAGCGGAGCGAAGCAATCTCGGGGGCAGGGCGCTCGAACCGGGATTGCTTCGTCGCTGCGCTCCTCGCAATGACAATTTTTGGGAGCAGCCGGTGACCGAACGCATCTTCGACGGGCTCAAGGTCATCGACTGCGCCAGCTTTATTGCCGGTCCGGCGGCGGCGACGGTGATGTCGGATTTCGGCGCCGACGTGATCAAGATCGAGCCGCCGGGCATGGGCGACCCGTACCGGCGGCGCGCCATCCCGGTGCCGGGCAAGCCGCTCAACCCGGGCTTCATCCTCGATGCCCGCAACAAGAAGAGCCTGGCGCTCGACCTTCGTGCCGAAGCGGGGCGCGCCGTCCTCTACCGGCTCGTCGAAGGCGCCGACGTCTTCATCACCAACTACCCGCCGCCGGTGCGGGCGCGGCTGAAAATCACTTACAGCGATTTGGCGCCGCTCAACGAGCGGCTGATCTACGCCTCGTTCACCGGCTATGGCGAGACCGGCCCTGAGGCGAACAAACCCGGCTTCGACGCGACCGCGTGGTGGGCGCGCACCGGCCTCATGCACCTGGTGCGCGCCGGCGCGACGGCGACTCCGGCGCGCTCGCTGCCCGGCATGGGCGACCACCCCTCGTCGATGGCGACCTACGGCGCGATCGTCACCGCGCTCTACCAGCGCGAGCGCACCGGCAAGGGCAATTACGTCAGCTCGTCGCTGCTCGCCAACGGGCTCTGGGCGAACGGCTGCTCGGTGCAGGCGGCGTTGTGCGGCGACCGGGTCGAGCCGCAGCCGCCGCGCGAAGAGGCGCTCAACGCGCTGCGCGTCCATTACCGGTGCCGCGACGGGCGCTGGCTCCTCTTGTCGATCGCGTCGGACGAGTGGCGCTGGGACAAGTTCAAGGCCTGCCTTGACGATCCGGCTCTCGACGACCCGCGCTTTGCGACGGTGGAACGCCGGGAGCAGCACGCCGGCGAGCTTCTCGCTGTCCTCGACCGCGTGTTCGCGACGCGCGACCTTGCCCATTGGCGCGGTGTCCTCGACGACGCCGGCATCATCTTCGGCATCGTCGCCGAGACCGCCGACCTCGCCGACGACGAGCAGGTGCTGGCGGCGGGGCATCTCGTGCCGTTCAGCGATGCCGATTTCATGACGGTCAACAGCCCGATCGAGATCGCCGGCCAGGAAAAGATCCGGCCGCGCGTTGCGCCGAAGGTCGGCGAGCACAGCGCAGTGGTGCTGCGCGACGCCGGCTACGGCGAAGCCGAGATCGCTGCGCTGCGTGATGCGGGGGTTATTGCCTGACTGGTTGAGGGGGGCGCGCTATCAGACGAAGCGGGCGGCGACCGCGATCGGCCGCGTCCCGCTTTTTTCGATCGCGGCGGCGATGCGGTCGCTGTCGAGCACGCCGTTCGGGGCGAAGTCGTCGGCGTGGATACCGCCGACGATAAAGAGGCTGTCGATACCGGCGCCGGCAGCGCCGGCGATGTCGGTGCGCAAGCTGTCGCCGATCGCCAGGATGCGGCGCCTGTCCTCAATGCCGAGGAGCTCGAGGCAGCTGTCGTAGACCGACGGGTGAGGCTTGCCGTGCCAGCGCACCCGGCCGCCGAGCGCCTCGTAATCCTCGGCGATCGCCCCGGCGCACAGCGCGGCGCGGCCGCCATGCATCACGACGAGGTCGGGGTTGGCGCAGACCATCGGCAGGTCGCGCGCCCGCGCCCGCCGCAGCAGCGGCGCGTAGTCCTCGTGCGTGTCCTCCCACTCGGCAGGGCCGGTGTTGAGGATGAAATCGGCCGCCTCGGGGGTGGCGACCCAATCGAGGTCGAGCCCCTCGCGCATCTCCAGGTCGCGCTCCGAGCAGATGTGCAGGCAGTGCCGGCCGAGCGAGGCGTAGAACGGGTCGTCGCGCCGGAAAAGGTGCTGCCAAGCCTCCTCACCAGACGACATGACGCCGTGGTAGAGCCCCTCCGGAACGCCGATTTTGGCGATGCGGCGCACCACGTCGTCGGCGCGGCGCGGCGCGTTCGACAGCAGCACGACCCGCTTCCCGCTATCGACCAGCCGGCGCATGCAGTCGAGAACGCCGGGAAACGGCGCCACCCCGTCATGCACCACGCCCCACAGATCGAGAATGAAGCCGTCGTAACGCGGCGCCAGGTCGCGCATGCCGTCGATCAGCCGTACCGTCATTTGCTTTTCCGCGTGGTATGCAATGGCTTGCCAGCATATAGCAGCGAGTGAAGCGATGCGGTTCGGATTGTTCGGGGGCGCGGCGGCGCGGCGCGGGGTGCCGGCGGCGGAGAGCGCGCGCGGCTATCACGCCTTTGTCGAGT
>DASYUS010000310.1:0-19591 GCA_036000945.1 Allostellaceae bacterium | reverse complement strand
CTTCTGTGTTTGGCAAGTATATAATTCCCCTTGCGGGGGAGGGTAGGGGTGGGGGCTCTTAGAAAAAGCTACGCCGCCTCTTTCAGCAATCCGCGCAGCACGTATTGCAGGATGCCGCCGTGGCGGAAGTATTCGACCTCGTCGAGCGTGTCGATGCGGCAGACCACCGGCTCCTCGCGCACCTTGCCGTCGGCATCGTGGATGCGCAGCGTCAGCGTCATGCGGGGCTTCAGGCCGGCCTCGACGCCGACGATGTCGAGCACCTCGTTGCCGGTCAGTTTCAGGCTCTGGCGGCTGACGCCGTCGGAGAACTGCAGCGGCAACACGCCCATGCCGACGAGGTTCGAGCGGTGGATGCGCTCGAAGCTCTCGACGATGACGGCCTTCACTCCCAGGAGCAGCGTGCCCTTGGCGGCCCAGTCGCGCGACGAGCCCGTGCCGTATTCCTTGCCGCCGAAGACGACGAGCGGCACGCCGCGCTTTTTGTATTCCATCGCCGCGTCGTAAATCGGCATCACCGTGCCGTCGGGCATCAGCTTGGTCATGCCGCCTTCGACGCCGGGCACCATCTCGTTCCTGATGCGGATATTGGCGAAGGTGCCGCGCATCATCACGTGGTGGCTGCCGCGCCGGGCGCCGTAGGTGTTGAACTCGTTGGGGCGCACCTGGAAGCTGATCAGGTAGTCGCCGGCCGGGCTCTCGACCTTGATCGAGCCGGCGGGCGAGATGTGGTCGGTGGTGATGCTGTCGCCGAAGATCGCCAGCTCGCGCGCCCCGGTCACGTCGGAGAGCGGCCCCGGCTCCTTCGGCATGTTCTCGAAATAGGGCGGCAGTGCGAGATAGGTCGAGCGGTCGTCAAAATCGTAGGTCAGCCCGCCGATTGACGGCACCGCGCGCCATTCCGGCGGCCCCTCCATGACATTGGCGTAGCGCCGCTGGAAATCCTCGCGCTTGACCGAACTCGCGACGGTATCGGCAATTTCCCGGTTGGTGGGCCAGATATCGCGCAGGTACACGGGCTTGCCGTCGCTGCCCTCGCCGAGCGGATCGCTCGCCAGATTGGCGCGGACCGAGCCGGCCAGCGCGTAGGCGACGACGAGCGGCGGCGAGGCCAGGTAGTTGGCGCGCACCTGAGCGTGGATGCGGCCCTCGAAATTGCGGTTGCCCGACAACACCGCGGCCACGGCAAGATCGCCGTCGTCGATCGCCTCGGAGACCGGCTCCCGCAGTGGCCCCGAATTGCCGATGCAGGTCGTGCAGCCATAGCCGACGAGGTTGAAGCCGACCATGTCGAGATACTGCTGCAGCCCGGCTTTCTCGTAATAGTCGCTGACCACCTGGCTGCCCGGTGCGAGGCTGGTCTTGACCCAGGGCTTCGCCTTCAGCCCTTTCTCGACCGCCTTCTTGGCAAGGAGGCCGGCACCGAGCATAACGCTCGGGTTCGAGGTGTTGGTGCAGCTGGTGATCGCTGCGATCACCACGTCACCGTCGCCGAGGTCGTAATTCTCCTTTTCGACCGGCATGCGCTTTGGTTTGTCGCGGCCGGCGAGGCGCGGCAATTCGCTATCGAATGCGGCGGCGACGCCCGACAGCGCCACACGGTCCTGCGGCCGGCGCGGCCCCGCGAGCGACGGCTCGACGCTGGCAAGATCGAGTTCCAACAAATCGGTGAACGACGGGTCGGGCGTGTCGGCGTCGCGCCACAGCCCCTGCGCCTTGGCGTAGGCTTCGACGAGCTTGACCCGCCCCGGGTCGCGCGCCGTCAGCGTCAGGTAGCGGATCGTCTCCCGGTCAACCGGGAAGAAGCCGCAGGTCGCGCCGTATTCGGGCGACATGTTGCCGATCGTCGCGCGGTCGGCCAAGGCCAGCTCGGCGATGCCGGGGCCGCAATATTCGACAAACCGGCCGACGACGCCGCGCCGCCGCAGCATCTGGGTGATCGTCAGCACGAGGTCGGTCGCCGTCGCTCCTTCGCGCAGCCGGCCGACAAGGCGCACCCCGACGACTTCGGGGATCAGCATCGAGATCGGTTGCCCGAGCATCGCCGCCTCGGCCTCGATGCCGCCGACGCCCCAGCCGAGGA
Source organism: Allostellaceae bacterium (assembly GCA_036000945.1). Classification (GTDB taxonomy): domain Bacteria; phylum Pseudomonadota; class Alphaproteobacteria; order ATCC43930; family CGMCC-115725; genus DATARH01. The sequence goes on along the minus strand of DASYUS010000310.1, from coordinate 17,508 downwards.
CGCTGAGGCCGTTGACCATCGTCGTGTGGCTGTCGGTGCCGACGAGCGTGTCGGGGTAGGCGATCGTTTTGCCCGCCTCGTCGGTCGTCCAGACCACCTGCGACAAATATTCGAGGTTGACCTGATGGCAGATCCCGGTGCCGGGCGGTACCAGCCGGAAATTCACGAAGGCGTCCTGGCCCCAGCGCAGAAAGCGGTAGCGCTCGCCGTTGCGCTCGAACTCACGCTTGACGTTGGCGGCGAAGGCCTGCGGGTTGGCGAAATTGTCGATCTGCACCGAATGGTCGATGACCAGGTCGACCGGCGACAGCGGGTTGATCTTGTTCGGGTCGCCGCCGAGGTCGACCATCGCCTGGCGCATCGCCGCAAGGTCGACGACGGCCGGGACGCCTGTCAGGTCCTGCATCAAGACGCGGGCCGGGCGGAACGCGATCTCGCGGTCGGAGCTCTTTGTGACGAGCCAGGCGCCCAGCGCCTTAATGTCGTCGACCGTGACGGTGCGGCCGTTCTCCAGGCGCACCAGGTTTTCCATGAGGACCTTGAGCGAGAACGGCAGGCGCGAGATGTCGCCAAGCCCAGCGACGCCGGCTGCGGCATCGAGGCTGAAATAATCATAGCGTTTGCCCTCGACGTCGAGACTGCGGCGGGCCTTCAGGCTGTCGTGACCGGTGACGCTCACGGGCTTCTCCTCTCGAAATTCGTGCTCTGGGCCGGGCGGCGGGCCGGTACGATACTCCGCCGGCCCCGTCAAGCAAGGTCGGCTAGGAAGCCGGCGGTTAGCGGACGGTCGCGGCCGCGGCGGCGAGCCGCGCGCGGCCCCGCTCGGTCAGGACGAGCGTCCCGTCTGCGGCGTAGCGAACGAGATCATCGGAGATGGCATCCTCCCAGGCGCAATTGAGCGGGCAGGTGCTGCTCCACGCCTCGCGCAACTCGGCGTGGCGCCGCGGTCGTTCAGCCACCCAGCGCAGGAATTGCGCGCTCAGAAACGTCGCCTCGCTTGCCATCGCCTCGCCCTCCGTCACCTGGGCTTCGCTGGGACGATGAAAATCTATTCCCTGCTGCGGGAGGATGTCCAATATATCGTTTAGGTCAATTGCATATGTTACCGATATGGAACTGCGTCATCTCCGGTATTTCGTCGTGGTCGCCGAAGAGGGCCACATCACCCGCGCGGCGGAGCGGCTCGGCATCCAGCAGCCGCCGCTCTCGCAGCAGATCCGGGCGCTCGAAGCCGAGCTGGAGGTCCAGCTGCTGCGCAGGAAGCCGCGCGGCGTCGAGCTGACGCAGGCCGGCGAGCGGCTGCTCGCCGAAGCGCGCGATATTTTGCGACAGGTCGATGGCGCGATTACCGCAGTCCGCCAGACCGGTCGTGGCGAGGCTGGGCATATCGGGCTCGGCTTCACCAGTTCGGCCTCGTTCCACCCGTTTGTGCCGCAGGCGATTCGCCGCTATCGCGAAGCTCACCCGCTGGTCGCGCTCAGCCTCGAAGAGAGCGGCACCGGCGAGTTGGTCGATGCGCTGCTGGCCGGACGGATCGACGCCGCTTTCGTCCGCTCGCCGATCGGGCCAGCCGAGGGGATCGCTATCCATTCCGTGCTCGATGAGTCGATGGTCGCAGCGTTGCCCGCACAGCATGCGGAGGCTCGGACCCTGTCGCGGCCTCTGGCTTTGGCCAACCTCGCCGCAGAGGCCTTCATCCTTTACCGGCGACCGCTCGGGCCCGGCCTTTACGACGCAATTATCGCCGCCTGCGATCGTGCCGGCTTCAGCCCGCGGATCGGCCAGGAGGCGCCGCGCATGCTGGCGACGCTGAGCCTCGTCGCCGCCGGGCTTGGCGTGACGCTGGTGCCGCGATCGATGGGCCGGCTGCAGGTCGACGGCGTCGTTTACCGGCCGCTCGACCCCGGAGCGGGTCTCGTCGCGCCGCTCAATCTAGCGTATCGCCGCGGTGAAGGCTCGGCTGCGGCGCGCCGCTTCATCGCGCTGGTCCGGCGCGCGCCTATTGCGGCGACGCATTGTTCGGCCGAAGATCGTGCCGATAGCTCGCGCTGACTGCGCAGGTTTGGAGATGGCGGTCTCTCCGTTGGACACGCTCGACATATCGAAGCGGCTGAAGGAGGCGGGCTTCAGCGAGATGCAGGCTGAGGCTGTCACAACGGTTTTGCGCGACGTACGGGAGGCCGACTTGGCTCCCCTCGCCACCAAGGCCGATATCGAGCGACTTGAAGCCAAGCTGGGGGCCGACATAGGGCGACTTGAAGCCAAGCTGGGGGCCGACATCGGGCGGCTTGATGGCAAGCTCGAGAGCCAGCTGGAACTGCTGCGTCGTGACATGACGATCCGCCTCGGCGGCATGATCATCGTCGCAACCGGCATCCTGCTCGCCGCAAAGTTTTTCGGATGACTTCGTGAATCCGCCAGCCGATTCGCCTGCCGCCGCTGTTTGACCCTCGGCACAGGGGATCCCATATGATCCCATGCCAGACGGTCGGATGGCCGCTCACGGCGATTCGCCGGGGGAGGAAAGTCCGGGCTCCATGGAGGCACGGTGCCGGGTAACGCCCGGCGGGGGCGACCCTAGGGAAAGTGCCACAGAAACACACCGCCGAGCCCATGCTGTCCCCTTCGAGGGATCGCCTGGGCGGCAAGGGTGAAATGGTGCGGTAAGAGCGCACCGCGCCGCCGGCAACGGCGGCGGCAGGGCAAACCCCACCGGGAGCAAGACCAAGTAGGAGCGGCAGGCACGGTCGCGAGGCCGTGCCGGGCGGGCCTTCCGCGCCGCCGCTCGGGTCGGTCGCGCGAGGCGTTCGGCGACGAACGTCCCAGATGAATGGCCATCCCCGCCTCGGTTCGGGGCGGGACAGAACCCGGCTTACAGACCGTCTGGCGTCGCCCGATATCGGTGCGAATTTCACCAGATTTTGTGCTTGCCTTCGCTCCCCGACACTACTAATACCAAAATATCTGTCCTCATCCCCATTGAGAGGGGTTGCCGGCAGCCGCCCGGTGATTTGTGCGAGTGGATTCCATCGCCTTGTCTCAAGCGGAACAAAATAAGAACCTAATTGCGGCAAAGTCGGCGCGAGTATATGCCGCCGACTACGGGGCGTCGATGAATTGGAGAGGGAGAAAACATTCGGAAACCCAACTTTTATTCGAAATACCATTTGACAGCCCATCATGGCCCATGATATCCCACATCTACCCATGGGCGAGCACCATCGTTCTGGGGGGAACTCGATGGTGCCGCCGGGCCCGCCCCTTGTCGGACGTCTGTGGGGGAGCGTTGGGGGAAGCAAGTGGAACTGTTTCTTTCCACTTATGTGAACAAGGTCGACCGCAAGGGGCGAGTTTCTGTGCCGGCGACCTTTCGCTCCACCCTCGCAACCCATCGCCACCCCAATCTGGTCATCGTCTTCCCGTCGTTCCGCCTGCCAGCGCTCGAATGCACCGGCAGCGATCGGATGGCGGAAATCCAGGAACGCATCGAGAGCCTCGAACAATTCTCCGAAGAACACGAGAACCTGTCGCAGCTTTTTGCCGACGCGCACCCGCTGACGATCGACGGCGAGGGCCGCGTGATCCTCCCGGAAAACCTCAAGGAATACGCACATATCTCGGGCGATGTGGCGTTTGTCGGGCTCGGCGCGACGTTCCAGTTGTGGGATCCGGCGCACCACCAAGAGCATCGCGCGATGGTGCGCGAGCGCTCTCGCCGCCAGGGCACGACCTTGCCGCCGCGCGGCAGGGCAGCGCGGCTTCCATCATGACCTGGGGACAATGAAGCGGGCGCGGTCAATGCTGCGCGGCGATTCGCGCCGCCGATCGTCAGCGGAGGTGCCGGCGACAGCGTCCGAGGCTCCGGCTGGACCGTTGCTCGATCACATTCCGGTTCTCCTTGACGCGGTGCTGGCGGCGCTGATGCCGCGCGACGGCGCGGTTTATGTCGACGGCACTTTCGGCGCCGGCGGCTATAGCGCGGCGTTGCTCGCGGCGGCGCGCTGCCGGGTTCTCGGGATCGATCGCGATCCCGAATCGGTGCGACGCGGTGCGGTCCTCGCCGCCGAGCATGGCGGACGCCTGACACTGATCGAGGGCCGGTTTGGCGACATCGAGCGGCTGGTCGGCGGCGCGCCGCCAGGCCCGATCGCCGGCGTCGCCCTTGATCTCGGGGTGTCATCATCGCAGCTCGACAGCGCCGAGCGCGGGTTTTCGTTCCGCCGCGACGGTCCGCTCGACATGCGGATGAGCCGGGAGGGCGAAAGCGCCGCCGACCTCGTCGCACGCCTTTCCGAAGACGAACTCACCGAATTGATCCACTCGTTCGGCGAAGAGCGCTTTGCCCGCCGCGTTGCCCGGGCGGTGGTCGCCGCCCGCCAGCAGGCGCCAATCGGCCGCACCGGCGAGCTGGCGGAGATCGTGCGCCGGGCAATCCCGACGCGCGAACCCGGGCTCGACGCTGCCACCCGCACCTTCCAGGCGCTGCGCATCGCGGTCAACGACGAGTTCGGCGAGCTGGACCGCGGCCTGGCTGGCGCCGAGCGGGTGCTGATGCCGGGCGGTAGGCTTGCCGTCGTGTCGTTCCATTCGCTCGAGGATGCCCGGGTGAAGCGCTTCCTGCGGCAGCGCAGCGGCGCCGCCGCGGCGGTCTCGCGCCACGCCCCGGCAGCGCCCGATGCGCCGCCACCGAGCTTTCGCCTGATCGGCCGGCGGGCAGTCCGACCCGGAGCCGACGAAATCCGGCACAACCCGCGCGCCCGCTCGGCGCGGCTGCGCGCGGCCGAGCGCACAACGGCGCCAGCGTGGCCGCGCGCCGCCGCGGACAGCTCGCTCCATGCTGGCAGAGGCGAAGCGCAATGACGCGGGTCGGTGCCGTCTTCTGGCTGGTGCTCGTGCTGCTGGCCGGGTTCACGACCTTCAAGGTCAAGCACGCCGTGCAGGACGTTGAAGATCAGCTCAACCGGGTGCGGAAGCAGACGATTGCGGAGCAGCAGGAGATCCGCGTGCTGACCGCGGAATGGACCTATCTCAACCAGCCCGAACGGCTCGCCGAGCTGAACCGCCGCTTCTTCAACCTGTGGCCGATCACCGCCAAGCAGCTACAGCGAGGCATTGCGGATATCCCGATGCGTACGGCGCCCGCCGCGGCCGAAATCCTGCTCGCGTCTGCCGCAGAGCCCGCCGAACCGCAACCCCTAGATGGCGAGTTGCAGGTCACCCCGGCCGCACTCGCAACTGCGCCGGCGGCCGCCGAACGGAAGTGGCCCGACCGCCCGGCGACCCGATCGGCACACGCCGCGGACCATCCTGCGGGTCCCGGCCAGATGCAACTGGCGAAGGCCGACCGGGTCGACGCGCCGCACTCGCTCGACGCACTGATCGCCCAGATTGCCGATTCCCGCTGATGCTGTCGCGCCAGCGCCTCGAGGAAAACCCCTGCCGGCCGCGGCATTTTCGGCCGCCGCCGCCATGCGCTCCGGTCGTCGTCGACGAGCGCCAGGCCGAGGCGCTCGAAACCTGCCGGGCTCGGCTGGTCCTCGCCGCGGCGCTGTTCGCCTTCGTGTTCCTGGTCGTGGCGTTGCGCCTTGCCGATGTTGTGCTGCTGTCGGGCATCAGTGCCGAATCCCATGCCGGCCGCATCGCGCCGCTCGCGCCGCTGGAGCCGATGCGCGCCGACATCCTCGACCGCAACGGCAGGCTCCTCGCGACGACGCTCGACAGTTCATCGCTCTACGCCGATCCGCGCCAGATCCTCGATGCCGGCGAAGCGACCCGCGCCATTGCCAGCGTGCTGCCGCAGCTTGATCCTGCCGAAATCCGCGCAAAGCTCACTTCGGGCAAGAGCTTTGTGTGGATCAAGCGCAACCTGACGCCGCGCCAGCAATACGAAGTCAACCGCCTCGGGATCCCGGGTCTGCAATTCCAGCGTGAGGAGCGCCGGGTCTACCCCTACGGCGAGCTGGCGTCGCATGTGGTCGGGTATTGCGGGATCGATAATAACGGGCTGGCCGGGATCGAGCGGGCGCTCGACGGTATGGTCAAGAGCAAGGCGGGGCCGATCCAGTTGGCGCTCGACGCGCGGGTGCAGTTCATCCTTCGTGAAGAGTTGACCAAGGTGATTGCCGATTTCAGCGCCAAGGGCGCCGCGGGCATCGTCATGGACGTGCGCACCGGCGAGATCATCGCAATGGTGTCGCTGCCCGATTTCGATCCTAACCACCCGGGCAAGCCCACCGCCAAGCCGGCGCCGGCCGAGGCCAACGAGCGGATCTTCAACAAGGTCACTCTCGGCGATTACGAGATGGGCTCGGCGTTCAAGATCTTTAACACCGCGATGACGCTCGACGCCGGCACCGCGACGATGACCAAGAGCTACGACGCCATCAATCCGATCCGCATCGGCCGGTTTACCATCACCGATTATCACGGCAAGCATCGCATGCTGACCGTCCCCGAGGTTTTCATGTACTCCTCGAACCTCGGTTCGGCCCGGATGGCGCTCGAGGCGGGCGCCGAGCGGCAGCGCGCGTTCCTGTCGCGCCTCGGCCTCTTGAGGCCGGTATCGGTCGAGTTTGACGAGATTTCGAAGCCGAAATTCCCGAAGCGGTGGCGCGAGGTCAACGTCATCACGATCGCCTACGGACACGGCATCGCCGTCAGCCCACTGCATGTCGCGACCGGCGTTTCGGCGCTCGTCAACGGCGGCATCCTCAGATCTCCGACTCTGCTAAAGGTGGCGCCCGGCGAGGCATCGCCCGGCGAGCGGGTGATCTCGCAAAAGACCTCGGACCAGATGCGCAAGCTGCTGCGCCTCGTCGTCGAACACGGCACGGCGAAGCTCGCCGCGGCTCCCGGCTATGTCGTTGGCGGCAAGACCGGTACCGCCGAAAAGAACCAGGGCGGGCGTTACCAGGAAAAGAAGCTGATGTCCGACTTTGTCGCGGTGTTTCCGATGCACGCCCCGCGCTATGTGGTATTGACCATGGTCGACGAGCCGCACGGAACGAAGGCGAGCCAAGGTTACGCCACCGCCGGCTGGACTGTTGCCCCAGCGACCAGCCGCATCATCCAGCGCATCGCTCCGATTCTCGGCGTCCCGCCGGTCAACGAGGCATCTCCGGAAATCAGCCGAGCGTTAGCGGTCGAGAGCTTGCAAGGCAAAAAGGTTGAAACTTACTGAGCTGACGGGCCTGCCCCCCGACGCCCTACCGCTCGATCCGGAGATCGCCGGCCTGACGGCCGATTCGCGGCAGGTCAAACCGGGTTTCCTGTTCGCCGCGCTGCGCGGCACTGCGCGCGACGGGCGCGCTTTTGCCGGCGAGGCTGTGGCGAAGGGCGCGGTGGCGATCCTCAGCGATGATCTCCTTGCTCTTGCTCTCGACCCGGAAACCCGCCGCTGTGTCGCCATCGTCGTTGACGCCGACCCGCAGCGCCGCTTGGCCCTCCTCGCCGCGCGCTTCTATCCGCATCAGCCGCGCATCATCGCGGCGGTCACCGGCACCAACGGCAAGACCTCGGTTGCCCATTTCACCCGCGAGATCTGGGCCGCGCTCGGCCACTCCGCGGCGAGCCTCGGGACGCTCGGCCTCATATCGCCGGCTGGGCGCCGCCCCGGCGCACTGACGACCCCGGACCCCGTCGGCCTGCACCGTGATCTCAGCGAATTGGCTGAGGCCGGCGTCAACCATGTCGCGATCGAGGCTTCGAGCCACGGTCTCGCGCAATGCCGCCTCGACGGCATCGCCGTCGCCGCGGCGGCCTTCACCAACCTGACCCGCGACCACCTCGATTACCACGGCGACATGGCCTCCTACCGCGCCGCGAAGGAACGGCTGTTCACCACACTGCTGGTGCCGCGCGGCGTCGCGGTCCTCAACGCCGACAGCCCCGAATTCGCCCGGCTTGCGTCCCTTTGCCGGGAGGGCGGGCATCGCGTCATCGCTTATGGCCGGGCAGAGGGCTCCGAGCTGGGGATTATCGAACGCCGGCCGCGCCCGTTGGGGCAGCTTCTTACCGCCGAGCTGTTCGGCGAACGGAGCGAACTCGACCTGCCGCTGGTCGGCGATTTCCAGGCGATGAACGTGCTGGCGGCGCTGGGGCTGGTCATCGCCACCGGTACCGCGCCGGATCACGCTGTCGCTGCTGTGCCCCACCTCTCCGGCGTGCCGGGACGGCTCCAGCAGGTCGGGGTGAGCGCCTCTGGTGCCCCGGTTTTTATCGATTACGCGCATACGCCGGACGCGCTGGCGACGATGCTCGCGGCGCTGCGGCCGCATGCCGAGGGGCGGCTCGCCGTCGTCTTCGGGGCCGGCGGTGACCGCGACCGCGGCAAGCGCCCGCTGATGGGCCGGGTGGCGGAGGAGCTTGCCGATCTCGTCTGGGTCACCGACGACAATCCGCGCGGCGAGGCGCCGGGAGACATCCGGCGCGCGATCCTTGCCGCGGCGCCGAAGGCTCGCGAGATCGGCGACCGGCGCGACGCGATCGCCGTCGCGATCGGCGAATTGCGCCGCGGCGACGTTCTGGTGCTTGCCGGGAAGGGCCATGAAACCGGCCAGATCATCGGTAGCGACATCCTGCCGTTCGACGATGCCGTCGTGGCGCGCGAGGTGCTCGCAGCGACGGGTGGCGCCTGATGCTTCGCGGTGGGTTGTCCCCCTCCTTGGATGCGGCTATGCCTAACCCCTCCGGTCGCGTCGGCCGCATCGTCGAGCGGCTGCTTTCGCCCACGATGCCCGCCAAATCATGATCGCATGCTGTATCTCCTTCTCGATCCGCTGTCGGACCAGTTCCACGCGTTCAACCTGTTCCGCTACATCACCTTTCGTTCCGGAGGAGCGGTCGTCACGGCGCTGCTGATCAGCTTCATTTTCGGCCCTTACATCATTGCCTGGCTGAAATCGAAGCAGGGTGACGGCCAGCCGATTCGCGCCGACGGCCCGCCGGGCCATCTGATCCGCAAGCAGGGCACGCCGACGATGGGAGGCGCGCTGATCCTCCTCGCGTTGACCATATCGATCCTCCTGTGGGGGGATCTCGCCAACGCCTATGTGTGGATCGTGCTCGCCGTGACGGTCAGCTTCGGCTTGATCGGATTCCTCGACGACTACCGCAAGCTGACGCGGCGCTCGCATCGCGGGGTGCCGGGCTGGATCAAGTTTGTCGCCGAGTGCGTGCTCGCCGCGGTTGCGTGCCTCGCGCTCGCCTTCGTGATGCCGCGGGCGCTGGCGAACACGCTGGCGGTGCCGTTCTTCAAGGACGTGCTGTTCAATTTCGGCTGGTTCTTTGTCGCGTTCGGCGTGCTGGTGATCACCGGCGCCTCGAACGCGGTCAACTTGACCGACGGGCTCGACGGGTTGGCGATCGGACCGGCGATGATCGCCGCCGCGTCCTACGCGATCATCGCCTACCTGGTCGGCAACGCGGTCTACGCCAACTACCTGCAGCTGCATCATGTCGCGCGCGCCGATGAGCTGATGGTTTTTTGCGGCGCGATGGTCGGGGCGAGCCTCGGCTTCCTGTGGTTCAACGCGCCGCCCGCCAGCGTCTTCATGGGCGACACCGGGTCGCTGGCGATCGGCGCAGCGCTCGGCACGATCAGCGTCATCACCAAGCACGAGCTGGTGCTGGCGATCATCGGCGGGCTGTTCGTGCTCGAGGCGGCCTCGGTCATCGTCCAGGTCGCCAGCTTCAAGATGACCGGGCGCCGCGTCTTCCGCATGGCGCCGCTGCACCATCACTTCGAGCAGAAGGGCTGGGAGGAGTCGAAGATCGTGATCCGCTTCTGGATCATTGCGATAATCCTGGCGATCGCCGGGCTGGCGACGTTGAAGCTGCGCTAGCGATGATCGTCGCCGACAGTTTCGCCGGAAGGCGTGTCGCCGTCTTGGGCCTCGCGCGCTCGGGCCGCGCCGCGGTGCGGTCGCTTGCGGCCGGCGGCGCCGAGGTCTTGGCGTGGGACGATAAACCCGCCGTGCGTGACGCGGTTGCCGCCGAGGCGCCGCTCTGCGATCTCGCGAAAGCCGATTGGCGGAAGATCGCGGCGCTCGTCTTGTCACCGGGCATTCCGCACAGCCACCCAGAGCCGCATCCAGCCGTCCTCCGCGCCCGCGAGGCGGGCGCCGAGATTATCGGCGACATCGAACTGCTCGGTCGGGCGCAGCGCGAGGCGCGCTATGTCGGAATCACCGGCACCAACGGCAAGTCGACGACGACGGCGCTGATCGGCCACATCCTCGCCGCCGCCGGTGAGCGGGTCGAGGTTGGCGGCAATCTCGGCACCGCTGCGCTGTCGCTGGCGCCGCTCGATCGCGAGGGCACCTATGTGCTCGAAGCCAGCTCGTTTCAGCTCGAGTTGATCGACAGCCTCGCTTTCGATGTCGCTGTCCTGCTCAACATCACCCCCGACCATCTCGACCGGCACGGCGACATGGCCGGCTACATTGCTGCGAAGCGGCGCATCTTCGCGCAGCGGAGCGCCGATTCCGCGGCGATCATTGGCATCGACGATCCGATCTGCCGTGGCATCGCCAACGAACTGCGGCGCACCGGCCGGGGCCCCGTCGTGCCGATCTCGGTGACCGGCCCGGTCCCAGGCGGGGTCTACGCCGAGGACGGCGCTCTCATTGACGCCACCAAGCCACAGCCGGTCCGCGTGCTCGATCTGGCCAAGGTCGAGCGACTGCCGGGTTCGCACAACTGGCAGAATGCCGCCGCAGCTTACGCCGCCGTGCGCGCGCTCGGGGTCGGTGGAGAGGCGGCGGCGCGGGCGATTCGCTCGTTCCCTGGTCTTGCCCATCGACAAGAGCTGGTGGCGACGATCGATGGCGTCCGCTTTATCAACGATTCTAAAGCGACGAACGCCGATGCGGCCGAAAAGGCGCTCGCGTGCTATGAGGTGATCTATTGGATTGCCGGCGGGCTGCCGAAGGCGGGCGGGATTTCATCGCTCGTGCCTTATTTCGGGCGGTTGCGCCACGCGTTCCTGATCGGCACTGCGACAGAGGAGTTCGCGGCGACGCTCGGCGGCTCAGTATCTTTGATGCGATGCGGCGATCTCGCGACCGCAGTGGCGGCGGCAGCTGAACAGGCGCGCCGCGACGGTGCGCCGGGAGCCGTCGTGCTGCTGTCGCCGGCCTGCGCCTCCTATGACCAGTTCGCCCATTTCGAGGCGCGTGGCGACAAGTTTCGCGAGCTGGTCGCCGAGCTGCGGACCGCGGGCCGGCCGCGATGATGTTCGCGCGTATCGACCAGCGGCCGGTCGCCCGCTGGTGGTGGACCGTCGACCGCTGGAGCCTTGGCGCTATCGGCTTGTTGATCGGCTTCGGCGCGGCGATGAGCATGGCAGCAAGCCCGGCGGTGGCTGAGCGGCTCGGTTACGCGCCGCTGCATTTTGCCGAGCGCTATCTGACGACCGTGCCGGGCGCGCTGGCGATCATGTTCGCCGTTTCGCTGTTGCCGCCGCGTACGGTGCGCCGGCTGGCGCTGGCCGGTTTCGCGATCGCGGTCGTGCTGCTCGCCCTGACCTTCGTCATCGGGGCTGAGATCAAGGGCGCGCGGCGCTGGATCAACCTGCCCGGCGTGTCGCTGCAACCCTCGGAATTCGTCAAGCCGACCTTCGCGATCGTCGCCGCCTGGCTGTTTGCCGAGCAGAAGGAGCGCCCCGGCTTTCCCGGCAACGCGATTTCGATGGCCCTTTTCCTCGGGCTGATCGCGATGCTGGTCAAGCAGCCCGATCTCGGCATGGCGGTGGTCGTTGCGCTTGTCTGGTTCGCGCAATTCTTCATGGCCGGGCTGAGGCTCTACTGGGTCGCCGGCGGGCTGATCGCCGGGATCGGCGGGCTGGCCGGCGCCTATCTGTGGCTGCCGCATGTGACCAGCCGGATCAACCGGTTTCTCGATCCGGTGCCCGGCGATAATTATCAGGTCAACCGCTCGCTGGAGGCGTTTGCCAATGGCGGGCTGTGGGGCCGCGGACCCGGCGAAGGCACGGTCAAGGACCATCTGCCCGACGCGCACGCCGATTTTGTCTTCGCGGTTGCCGGGGAAGAGTTCGGGTTGATCGCCTGCCTGGCGATCGTCGGTGTTTTTGCCTTCGTCGTGCTGCGCGGGTTTTCGCGGCTGCTGCAGGAGGGCAATCTGTTCGTGCTGCTCTCGGCGACCGGGCTGTTGATCCAGTTCGGGTTGCAGGCGGTCATCAACATGGCGTCGACCTTGCACTTGATCCCGACCAAGGGCATGACGCTGCCGTTCGTCTCCTACGGCGGCTCGTCGATGCTGGCGCTGGCGCTCGGCATGGGGATGATGCTGGCGCTGACCCGACGCCGGCTCGGCGGGAGCGAGTTGTGAGCACCGCCCGCTTGCCGACCGCGGGGCCGGCTGTCGTCCTCGCTGCCGGCGGCACGGGCGGCCATCTGTTTCCGGCGCAGGCGCTCGCCGAGCAGCTCGTTCGGCGCGATGCCGCAGTCTACCTCGCCACCGACCGGCGAGCCGACACGTTCGCCGCGCAGATGCCGGGTGTCGAGATTTGTCTGGTTGCGGCGGGGCGGCTCGGCGGCGGGCCGGTGCGGAGCGCTTGTGGTCTCGCCGGGATGGCGCTTGGTCTCGTCCAGGCGCGGCTCATGTTGCGCCGGCTCGCGCCTGCGGCAGTCGTCGGCTTCGGTGGCTATCCATCGGTGCCGACGATGCTGGCGGCGACCCGGCTCGGCCTGCCGACCGCGATCCATGAGCAGAACGCGGTCCTCGGCCGCGCCAATCGCCTGTTGGCGCGGCGCGTCCGCCGGATCGCCACCGGCTTTGCCGAGACCGCCGCGCTGCGGCCGGACGACCGCGCCCGCGGGGTGCACACCGGCAACCCGGTGCGCCCGGCGGTCCGCGACATCGGCAAAATCGCGTATCGACCACCCCGGGCGGGCGAGCCGATCGAGCTGCTGATCCTCGGCGGCAGCCAGGGCGCGCGGATCTTCGCCGACATCGTGCCGCCCGCCCTGGTGGCGCTGCCGCCGGCATTGCGGGCGGCGCTGCGGGTCAGCCAGCAGGCGCGGCCGGAGGATTGCGCCCGGGTCGCGGCGCAACTGCGCGCGGCGGGCATCGCTGCCGAGGTCAGCAGCTTTTTCACCGATGTGCCCGAGCGGCTGGCGCGGGCCCAGCTGGCGATCTGCCGCTCCGGAGCCTCGACGATGGCGGAACTGGCCGCCAGCGGGCGACCGGCGCTGCTGGTGCCGTACCCGCACGCGACCGACGACCACCAGACCGCCAATGCCCGCGTCTTTGCCGATGCCGGCGCCGGTTGGCTGATCCCGCAACCGGAATTCAGCACGCCGATGCTGGCCGGCCTCCTCGCGGAGCGGCTCGCCGATGCCGCCGGGCTGGCGGATGCCGCCGCCCGGGCGCGCCGTTTCGCCGTGGACGATGCAGCCGAGCGGCTGGCGGACCTTGTCTTCGGCCTGTTGCCGGGGATCGGCAAGCGGGAGTGCGCGGCATGAGGTCGCTGCCCGAATCGATCGGCCCCCTGCACTTCGTCGGGATCGGCGGCATCGGCATGAGCGGCATCGCCGAGGTGCTGCACAATCTCGGCTACCGCGTGCAGGGCAGCGATCTTGGCGACAGTACCAATACGCGCCGGCTGGCCGCGCTCGGCATCCCGGTAATGATCGGCCACCGGGCGGAAAACCTCGATGCGGCCGAGGTCGTCGTCGTCTCCTCCGCGGTCAAGCCCGACAATCCGGAGGTCGTCGCGGCGCGCGCGCGGCGCCTGCCGGTGGTGCGGCGCGCCGAAATGCTGGCCGAGCTGATGCGACTCAAATGGTCGATCGCGATCGCCGGGACGCACGGCAAGACGACGACGACCTCGATGATCGGCGCGCTTCTCGAGACCGCCGGGCTTGACCCGACCGTGATCAACGGCGGCATTATCAACGCCTATGGCACCAACACGAGGCTCGGCGCCGGCGACTGGATGGCGGTCGAGGCGGACGAGAGCGACGGCACCTTCACGCGCCTCCCGGCGACGATCGCCATCGTCACCAACATCGACCCTGAGCATCTCGACTACTTCGGCGATTTCGCGACGTTGCAGCAGGCGTTCGAGACCTTCGTCGGCAACATCCCGTTCTACGGGTTCGCGGTATTGTGCATCGACCATCCGGTCGTCCAGGGCATGGTCGCGCGCCTATCGGAGCGGCGCGTCCTGACCTACGGCTTAAGCCCGCAGGCCGATATTCGCGCTCTCAACGTCCGCCTTGGTAGCGACGGCGCCCATTTCGACGCCGCTATCGCCGACCGGCTGACCGGCCAGGAACGGATGATCTCCGACCTGTTCCTGCCGATGTTCGGCGAGCACAACGTGCAGAACGCGCTGACTGTCATCGCCGTTGCCGAGGAGATGGGCCTCGGCGACGAGGTCGTGCGCGCAACGCTGGGCAGTTTCAAGGGAGTGCGGCGGCGTTTCACCAAGACCGGCGAGTGGAACGGCGTCGCGATCATCGACGATTATGCCCACCACCCGGTCGAGATTGCTGCGGTGCTGAAGGCGGCGCGGGCGATTGTTTCGGGCCGGGTCATCGCTGTCGTGCAACCACACCGCTATACCCGCCTGGCTCATCTGTTCGAGGGCTTCTGCACCTGTTTCAACGATGCTGATCTGGTGCTGGTCGCCGATGTCTATCCAGCCGGCGAGGCGTCGATCGATGGCATCTCGGGCGAGGCGCTGGTCGCCGGGCTCAGTGCGCACGGTCACCGCAACGCCCGCGCCTTGCCGAGGCTGGAGGACTTGGCGCCGCTGCTGCGCGATTTGGCCTGGCCCGGCGACATCGTGTTGTGCCTCGGCGCCGGCTCGATCACCAACTGGGCGAACAGCCTGCCCGACGACCTCGCCAAGCTCGACGCCCGGAGCCGGGTGGCATGACCCTGTCGCCTCTCACCCCGGCCTTCTCACCGCGCGCGGGGAAAGGGAGAGTTGCGGCAGCTACCCAACGCGACATCCGAAATTTTTCTCGGCGATGCAACAGAGTTCCCTCTCCCCGCTGGCGGGGAGAGGGCCAGGGTGAGGGGCCGCGACCCCTCGGCGAGGGTCGGTCATGGATGGCAGCGCGCTGATCCGGCGGCTGCCCCCGGTGCGGGGTCGGCTGACCGCCGATGTGCCGCTCTGCCCGCTGACCTGGTTCCGCGTCGGCGGCCCGGCCGAAATACTGTTTCAGCCGGCCGACGCGGAGGATCTTGCCGCGTTTCTCGCAGCGCTGCCGGCGGAAATCCCGCTCACCGTCATCGGCGTCGCCTCGAACCTCCTGGTGCGCGACGGCGGCATCCCGGGGGTAACGGTGCGGATGTTCCCCGGCTTTTCGCGCATAGTCTCCACCCGGCCGAACGAAGTCCGCGCCGGCGCCGGCGCCCTCGACCGCAACGTCGCGCGTGCCGCGGCGCAGGCCGGGATCGCCGGCCTCGAATTCCTCTCTGGTATCCCCGGCACGATTGGCGGCGGCTTCCGCACCAATGCGGGGGCCTATGGCCGCGAATTCAAGGACGCGCTCGCGCTCGTCGATACGGTCGATCGGCGCGGCCGGTGGCACACGGTCGATGCGGTCGAGCTGGGCCTGTCGTACCGCCATTCGGATTTTCCCGCCGACTGGATCGTTACCGGCGCGACTTTTGTCGGATCGCCGGATGATCCCGATGCGGTTGCCCGCCGCATCGACGAAATCCGGGCGGCGCGCAAGGCCTCGCAGCCGATCCGGGCGCGCACCGGCGGCTCGACCTTCGCCAACCCGCCTGGGCATCAGGCCTGGCAGCTGATCGACGCAGTCGGTTGTCGCGGTCTCGCCCGCGGCGGCGCAATGGTGTCGGAGAAACACGCTAATTTCCTGATCAACACCGGCGACGCCACCGCTGCCGATATCGAGGCGCTCGGCGAGGAGGTTCGGCGCCGGGTGCACGACCGCTTCGGCATCCTCCTCGAATGGGAGATCCGTCGCATCGGGCGGCGGCTGCCCGAAGTCGCATCGGCCGACGGTCCCGACGCGCTGGCGGGGGCCGGATGAAGCAGCGCGCTCGCCGGACTGCTGCCCCGCCGCCGCGTCGCCGAAAGCGTATCGTGCCCGCGATGCGGCGGGCCGCCCGGTGGCTGGTGTTGCCGGTGCTCGTTGTTGGCGGAATCGGCGTTGTCATGGCGAGCCGGTTGCCGGAAGGCCAGGCGATCCTCGCCGAGGCTGGCGCCGGCGCCTTGGCGGTCAGCGCCAAGCTCGGCCTCGTTGTCTCTAACATCGAGGTCGAAGGCCGCGAAACCACCGACGTCGCGACGATCATGGCCGCGCTCGCGGCCCAGCGCGGCACGCCGATCCTCGCGGTGAGCCCCAGCCGGGCGAAGGCGCAGCTCGAAAGGCTGCCTTGGGTGCGCTCCGCGGTGATCGAACGGCGTCTGCCCGGCACGCTGTCGGTCCGGCTGGTCGAGCGCCGCCCGCTCGCGGTCTGGCAGCACGGCGGCAAGCAGGAGCTGATCGACCGCGAGGGCGAGGTGATCGCGGTCAGCGACCTCAGCCGCTTTGCCAGGCTGCCGACCGTGGTTGGTGATGATGCCTCGCGTCATGCCCGCAGGCTGATCGACATGCTGGCGGCGGAGCCCGAGCTTCTCGCCCGGGTCACCGCCGCGGTGCGGGTCGACGAGCGTCGCTGGAACCTGCGGCTCGACCATGCGATCGACGTGCTACTGCCCGAGGAGAACCCAGACACCGCCTGGACCCGCCTGGCCGCGCTCGAACGCACGGATAGTGTGTTGCAGCGCGATATCCAGGCGGTCGATCTGCGCTTGCCCGATCGCGTCGTGCTGCGCGTCAACGCCGCGCCACAGAGCGAGGCCCCGGCAAAGAAAGCCCGTCCCCCGGGGAAGAGCACATGAGGAACGGCACGGCACCGCCTGACGGCAACGCCGGCAGCAACGGCGCGCGCCCGAGTACGAGCCCGCGGTCCGCGCCGGTGCGCCCGCGCGGCAGCCTGATCGCGGCTATTGATATCGGGACGACGAAAGTCTGCTGCTTTATCGCGCGCGTCGAAGCCCAGCCGCGCATCCTCGGCATCGGCCATCAGATCGCGCGCGGCATGCGCGGCGGGTCGATCGTCGATCTCGACGCGGCGAGCGAGTCGATCCGCGGCGCGGTGCACGCGGCCGAGGAAATGGCCGGCGTGACGATCGGGCGTGCGGTGGTCAATTTGTCGGGCGGCTATGCCCCCTCGCGCATCGTCAAGGCGGAAATCGGGGTCGGGCGGCGCGAGATCGGCGACGGCGACATGCGCCAGGTCCTGGAGCGCGGCTACCTGATGCGCGGGTCGCCCGATGGTCAGGTGATCCATTCGATCCCGGTCGGCTTCTCGATCGACGACAGCCGAGGCATCCTCGACCCGCGCGGCATGGTCGGCGAGAAGCTCGGCGTCAACATGCACGTCGTTACCGCCCATTCCGCCAGCGTGCGCAACCACAGCGCAGCGATCGGGCGCTCGCATCTCGACGTCGAGGCGCTG
>DASYUS010000309.1:0-1760 GCA_036000945.1 Allostellaceae bacterium | reverse complement strand
TTCGCCATTAACCACTCGCCATTCGCCGGGGACGGTAGACGTTCGCCGCCACGAAATCGGGGATGAGCGAGCCGAGGGTACGACTGGCATGGACATCGTAGAGGCGCCAACCATCACGTCGCTCCCGGCGGAGGCGCGTGGGGCGGTGGTGGTGTCGGGAAGCCATGGGGGGCGCTATCCGGGCTATCTGGCGGCCAAGGCCCGGGTGCGGGCCGTGATCCTCAACGACGCGGGCGTTGGACGCGACGGCGCCGGCATCGGCGCATTGGGCTATCTGGAGCGCTACGGTATCGCCGCGGCGGCGATCAGCCATGCGAGCGCTCGCATCGGCGATGCCGCCGATATGACGGCGCGCGGCATCGTCTCACATGCCAACGCGCCGGCACAGGCGGCGGGCGTCGCGCCCGGCATGGCGTGCCGCGAGGCGGCAACGCGCCTCCTGGGCACGCAGCTCGTGGAAACGGAGCCGGATCCCTTCGGCGAGACGCGCAGCGCGCTCGACGCACCCGGCGCAACCCGCCGTGTGGTGCTGGTGGACTCGGCCGCGCAATTAGAGCCCGGCGACGCGGGGCAGATCATCGTCACGGGGTCGCACGGCGGGCTGGTGGGTGGCGACCCGCGCCTGGCGCTGCGGGTTGCCGGCTATGCCGGAGTCTTCAACGACGCCGGAATCGGCATCGACGAGGCCGGGATCACGCGCCTGCCGGCGCTCGATCAGCGGGGCATCGCCGCCTTCACCGTGTCGGCCGCCTCGGCCTGCATCGGCGACGCCGGATCGAGCTACCGCGACGGCGTCATCTCCGTCGCCAACAAGATGGCGCAAGCGCGCGGCGCGCAGCCTGGCCTGCGAGCGAGAGATGTCATCGACATGTGGACGTGGCCTGGCGCCACGGCTCCCTTCGGGGTCGATGATCGGGGTCAGACCCCCGGCCGCAAGCCGGAGGTTCTGCGACGACCGTAGAGGCCAGGGGTCTGACCCGAGTCTGACCCCGGCCGCCGGTCTCGCGTCAACCGGAGCTCTCGGTCGACGGCGGGCCGGACCTGGGCGGAGCCAACCGCAGCGCCGAGACGACGATGACCAAGGCGCCGGCGATGAGGAGTGCGAGGCACAGCGGCCGGGAGTAGAAGATCGAAAATTCGCCACCGGACATTTCCAGAGAGATACGAAGCGACCTCTCGATTGACGGTCCCAGGATCAGGCCGAGCACGAGCGGCGCGATCGGCAGATCGAGCTTCCGCATGCCGTAGCCGAGAACCCCGCACACGATCATGACGCCCACGTCGAACACGTTCTGCCGCAGGCTGTAGGCACCGAGGATGCAGAACAAGAGGGTGCCGACACAGACGTACGGGTAGGGCAGGCGCAGAAGGCGCGCCCACAGTCCGACCAGCGGCAGATTCAGAATCAGCAGCAGAAGATTCCCCAGAAAGAAGCTGGCAATGAGCGCCCAGACCAGGGTCGGGTGCTCCTGAAACAGAAACGGGCCGGGCGTCAGACCATGGATGACAAACGCGCCCATCAGCACAGCAATGGTCGGCGAGCTCGGAATGCCCAGCGTGAGCAGGGGGATCATGGCCGCGTTGGCATAGGCGTTGTTGGCGGTCTCGGGCGCGGCCACGCCTTCTATGGCGCCCCGGCCGAACCTCTCAGGTGTCCGGGAGAGCCGCTTCTCGAGCGCATAGGCGACAAACGTCGGGACGATGGCGCCGATACCGGGGATCAACCCGAGGAAGAAGCCCACGCCCGTGCCCCGGCCGAT
>DASYUS010000308.1:0-6460 GCA_036000945.1 Allostellaceae bacterium | reverse complement strand
TTGGCCCGGGCGTCGGCGAGCGGGCCGCCGGCGGCGAACACCATCTCGGCGGTCTCGGCGGCGAGCTGGCGGCCCGCATCCGATGCCCCGGCCTGGACGATGACCGGCCAGCCCTGGATCGGGCGGGCGATGTTCAATGGGCCCCTCACCGACAGGAACTCGCCCTGGTGGTCGAGCACATGCATGCGGTCGGGATCGAAATAAATGCCTTCCTCGACGTCGCGGACGAAGGCGTCGTCGGCGAAGCTGTCCCAGAGCCCGGTCACGACATCGAAAAATTCGCGGGCGCGGCGGTAGCGCTCGCCGTGTTCCATGTGCTCGGTCAGCCCGAAGTTGAGCGCGGCGTCGGGGTTGGAGGTGGTGACGAGGTTCCAGCCGGCCCGGCCGCCCGAGATGTGGTCGAGAGAGGCGAAGCGGCGGGCGATCGTGTAGGCTGGCTCGAACGTCGTCGAGGCGGTGGCGATGAGCCCGAGATGCTCGGTGTGCATCGCCAGCACCGGCAGGAGCGTCAAGGGATCGAACGAGGTCACCGTGGCGCTGCGCTTCAATGCCGCCATTGGCATGTTGAGCACGGCCAGATGGTCGGCCATGAACCAGGCGTCGAATTTCCCCGCTTCCAGCTTCTGGGCGAAGCGGATCAGGTGCTTCAGGTTGAAATTCGCATCGGGCCAGGCGCCGGGATAGCGCCACCACGCCGTGTGGATCCCCACGGGGCGCATGAACGCCCCGAGCCGCATTTGTCGCGATGTCATGTCTTTGCCGCCGCGCTGCGATTGCGATCGTGCATTTTAGCGGCGCCGGTGCAATCGGCCTATGCTGATATGTTGGCCTTGCAAACCGCTTCTGCTGGCATAATGATATCGTGATATCACAAGGGGACGGATATGGCTCAACTTGTCGTCCGCAACCTCGAGGAAGACGTGAAAGCGCGCCTACAGGCGCGCGCCCGGCGGCACCGCCGCAGCCTCGAAGCGGAAGTGCGCGACATTCTGCGCAACGCCGCCAAATCCGACGAGCGCCCCGTCGGCGGGCTCGGCAGCGAGATTGCGGCGCGATTTCGCGGGCATGGGTTTAAAGAAGGCGAGATACAGGAGCTGCACGGATATCCGATACGGCCGGCGACCTTTGAGGAATGATCATCGTCGACACGGATGTGCTGTCGAGCATTATGCTTTCGCGGCCTATTGCGATTGTGGTCGAATGGCTCGACCGGCAGCCGCGCACCTCGGTATGGACCACCTCGGTTACGATTTTCGAGATCCGGTTTGGCGCCGCACTGCTGCCGCAGGGATCGCGGCGAACCCGGCTGGAGCGCGAAATCGACCGCGTCTTGGCCGCGTCGATCGAGGCCCGCGTGTTGCCTTTCGATACGGCCGCAGCGGACGCAACAGCCGCTTTGATGGCGCAGCGGCGGCGCTCCGGGCGCGGCGGCGAGCTGCGCGACGCGATGATCGCGGGAATCGCCGTGGCCTGCAACGCGACACTGGCAACCCGCAATATCCGCCATTTTGCCGATCTGCCGGTGCCGGTGGTCGATCCGTGGGCTGCCTGATCGGCGATCGTCGGTGTTAGGATTGCGATCGATTTGGCAGAGGATCAGGCGATGACGACCGCCAGGCGGCAGATGCATCTCGGAGTGTTCGTTCTCGGCACCGGCAATCACTCGGCGGGCTGGCGCTACGAGGGCGCGGCGACGAGCAGCTGCGAATTGCCGGTAATCCAGGAGATCGCGCGGATCGCCGAGCGCGGGAAGTTCGATTTGGTGTTCGTGTCCGACGGGCTCGTTATGGACCCGGGCGACCATCCCTCGTTCCTCAACCGCCTCGAGCCGACGACGCTGATCTCGGTCTTGAGCGCCTGCACGACGCATGTCGGCCTCGGCGCCACGGTCTCGACCAGCTTCAGCGAGCCCTACAACGTCGCCCGCATCTTTTCGTCGATCGACCACATCAGCAACGGCCGCGCCGCGTGGAATGTCGTCACCAGCTCGCAGCCGAAATCCGCGCTCAATTTCGGCCGAGACGAGCACATGGAGCACGAGCTGCGCTACGAGCGTGCCCAGGAATTCGTCGATGTCGTGCGCGGGCTGTGGGATTGCTGGGACGACGGCGCGATCGTCGCCGACAAGGCGACTGGGCAATACATCGACCCGAACAAGGTACGGCCGCTCGACCACAAAGGCCGCTTTTTCCAGGTCAAGGGCCCGATCAACATGCAGCGCTGCCCGCAGGACCAGCCGGTCATCATCCAGGCCGGCGGGTCGCCCTCGGGTCTCGAACTGGCAGCGCGCACCGCCGATGTAGTCTTTTCGGTGGTGCAGGAGCTGTCGAGCGCCCAGCGCGCCTACGCCGATTTGAAGGGGCGCATGGGAAAATATGGAAGGTCGCCGGACCAGCTCGCGGTCTTGCCCGGCGTCATGCCGATCATCGGCCGCACCGAAGAGGAGGCGAAGGAGAAGCTCGACAAGCTGCAAAGCGGGTTGACGCCGAGCAACGCCTTGGTGCTGGTCAGCGGCCGGATCGGCTACGACGTCACCGGCTACCCGCTCGACGGGCCGGTGCCGGCACCGCCGCCCGGCGAGACCGGCAGCCAGACCTTCCACAAGGTTTTGGCCGATGCCGCGCGAAACCAGAACATGACGCTGCGCGACCTCTACAATTTGACGGCGGCGGCGCGCGGCCACTGGGTCATCTGCGGCACGCCGGTGCAGATCGCCGACACGCTCGAAGAATGGTTCGTTGCAGGTGCCGCCGACGGGTTCAACATCCTGCCGCCCTATTTCCCCGGCGCCTTTGTCGATTTCGTCGATCTCGTCGTCCCGGAATTGCAGCGCCGCGGCCTGTTCCGACACGAGTACACGGGGACGACGCTGCGCGACCATTTCGGCCTCGCGCGGGTGCCTGTTCCCGCGCGACAGGGCGAGGCGGTGGGCGCCGAGTAAGGCGCCGCATTCGCCCAATTCCGCAGCCCCGGCGAAAGCCGGGGTCCACTCGTCGGCCGTTGCGTTGGTTGATCCGTGGGTCCCGGCTTTCGCCGGGAATACGCTCAAATGGTAATGAGGTGCGCGATGGCTGAGCCGGTGAAACTGCTGATGCTGGTCGGCGCGGCAACGCCGCCGGGCCGCCTCGCCGCCGCGATCGCCGCGGCAGCTGAAATGGCGCGGACTGCCAGCGGCGGTGTCGCCGTCGACATCCTCAATCTCGCCGACACACCGATCGATACCTGCGACGGGCGGCCGCTCGACGCCTACGGCGCGGCAACGCGCGGCGCGGTGGCGCGGATCGCCAGCGCCGCGGCGGTGCTGATCGCTGCACCGGTGTACCGGGCGAGTTTTCCGGGGGTGCTGAAGAACCTGCTCGACATCACCCCGGTCGAGGCGCTGCAGAACAAGCCGGTCGGGATCGTCGCGATGGGCGGCTCGCCGCACCACTACTTGGCGGTCGACAGCCAGTTGCGGGCGGTGCTGGCGTGGTTCGGCGCCCTCGTCGCGCCGACCGGCGTGTACCTGACCGGCGGCGATTTCCGCGACGGACAGCTCGCATCGGAGGGCGCGCGCAAGGATCTCGCCGCGCTGACCGGCACGCTGGTGGCGCTGGCACGCCGGCTCGACCCGGCGGCGCTCGGCCCGCCGCCGCTGGCCGCGAAATTTACCTGAGCCTCAACGCTTGAAGATCAGCTGCAGGCGGTGGCCGTCGGGGTCGTTGAAATAGATGCAATGGTCGTCGCCCGGACGGCCGCTGACGGCGACGCCGTCCGCCTCGAGCCCGGCCTTCAGCGACTCGTAGGTTCCGGCGGCGACGTTGAGGGCCAAGTGGTTCATGTCGCCGCCCGCCCGTGGCGCCGCGCCATCCCTCTTGAACAGCGCCACCCCTTGCGCCCCGGCATGCATGAACACCTGGCCCTCGGAATCGCGGTAGACCGTCATGCCGAGAATCTCGGTGTAAAATTTCTTCGATTTCTGCGGATCGTTGACATGCAGCACGATGTGATCGATGCCACTGGTCTCTATCATTGCATCCTCCCGTGAAGGCGGAGCATCGCCTTCCAGTGGATGATATCTGTCCGATTGCCGCCCGACGCAACGCCGAACATAGAGGAGGTCCCGCGACATGACCCGGCCCCATGGTCCGCTTCACGGCGTCAAGGTCGTCGCCTGTTCGACGGCGCAAGCTGGCACCGTGCCCTACATGCTGATGGCCGATCTCGGCGCCGAGGTGATCAAGATCGAGGTGCCGAGCGTTGGCGACAATTCGCGCGGCTCGACCGTCATGCCCGGCTTTCCCAGCACCTATTTCGAGACGAACAACCGCGGGGTGAAGAGCGTCACGCTCAACCTGAAGACCACGGAAGGCCGCGAAATCCTCCATAAGCTCGTCGCCCACGCCGACATCTTCGGCCAGAATTTCCGGCCCGGTGCGGCCGAGAAAAACGGCTTCGGCTATGAGGAGCTGCGCAAGGTCAACCCGAGGCTCGTCTACATGTCGGTCTCGGGCTATGGGCCGAAGGGCCCCAATGCCGATTTGCCGGGCACCGACTCGATGGCCCAGGCGCTCGGCGGCATCGCCGAAGCCTACTCGATGCCGGGGCAGAAGATGCGCACCGGCATCGTCTCGGTCGCCGACGAGACCTGCGCCATCCTCGCCTTCGGCGGCGCGCTCGCCGCGCTGACCTATGCGCGCGCCACCGGCATCGGCCAGAAGGTCGACTGCTCGCTGCTCGGCGGCCAGATCCGGCTGATGGGCTGGACCCTGACGACGACGATGTGGCGCAACAAGAACCCGGTCACCGGCCAGGCCCGCGTCACCGGCACCCCGGAGCGGCCGGGCCTCAGCGCCAGCTTCAACGACCGCGACGGCAAGCCGCTGGTGTTCCAGCTGCAAGGCGGCCGCAAATGGCGCGATGCGATGACGGCGCTCGGCTTCTACCGAGAACTGGAGGCGGCCGGGTTCGCCGATCTCGGCGTCATCGTGTCGTCGGAGGAACAGCGCGCGACGCTGCTGCGCATGCTCGACGAGTTGTTCGCCACCGGCTCGCGCGACGATTGGGTGGCGCGGCTGCGGGCCGCCGACATCGTCTCGGCGCCGATCAACACGCTCTTGGAAGCCTCGAACGATCCCGACGTCCTGGCCAACGGCTACGTCACCGAGATCGACTATCCGAAGCACGGCAAGCGGCTGAAAGTGCACGGCTCGCCGTGGCATTTCTCGGAAACGCCGGCCAAGGTCGGCGTCGCCCCGGAACTCGGCAGCCATAACGACGAGGCGCTCGCCGACCTCGGCTACAGCCCGGCGCAGATCCGCGATCTTCGCGAGCGCGGGATCATCTGAGAGTATGTGAATCTTGTGGCTGGCGGCTGGATCAAGGCGGTGCGTCCTTCGAGGCCGCGCTTCGCGCGGCACCTCAGGATGACGTTCTTTCTTAATGCCATCATAGGCCTACGTCATGGTGAGGAGGGCTCCGGCGGAGCCGGAGCCCGTCTCGAACCAGGCACGGCGGCGATGCAATCGCATTCTTTCACACGCTCTGAGGAGGGCGGGCGATGAGCAATCCGGCGTTCCAGTTCGATCACGTCCACATCATCAGCGACGATCCGCACGCCTCGGCCCGATGGTATGTCGAGATGTTCGGCGCGACGATCGCCGCCGACACGGTGGCGCGCGGTGCGCCGCAGATCTTTGTCGAGCTCGGCGGCATGACGATCCTCATTCGCGGCAGGCGGCCGGGCGAGGCGCCGGTCGCCGCCCGGCCGATCCGGCCCTACGCCGATTTCTCCAGCCACGACACCTGGGGCACCGACCATTTCGGCTTTCTCTACCGCGGCGATCTGACGGCGCTGTGCGAGGAGCTGCGCGGCAAGGGCGTCAGCTTCCCGGTCGAGCTGAAGCGCGGCGTCGGCGGCAGCCTGTTGTGCTACGTCGCCGCGCCCGACGGCGTCAGCATCGAGCTGATGGAGTGCCGGTGAGCGACGACCTCGCCTACGCCTCGGCGGCCGAGTTGGCCGCACTGGTCGCGCGGCGCGCCGTGTCGCCGGTCGAGGTCGTCGACCTCGTCCTCGATCGTATCGAGCGCAGCCAGCCGGCGCTCAATGCCTTTATCACGGTGTGCGCCGAGGAGGCGAGGGCGGCGGCGCGCGCGGCCGAGGCCGCGGTGCTGCGGGGCGAGGCGCTGGGGACGTTGCACGGCGTGCCGTTCGCGGTCAAGGATCTGGTCAACACTGCCGGCGTGCGAACGACGTTCGGCTCGGTGGCGCTCGCCGACAACGTTCCGACGGCGGATTCGCCGGCGGCGGCGCGGCTGAAGCGGGCCGGCGCGATCCTCGTCGGCAAGACGACGACCCCGGAATTCGGCCACAAATGCTTCACCGAGGCGCCGCTGTTCGGCCGAACGGCGAACCCGTGGGACCTCGCGCGGACCTGCGGCGGCTCGTCGGGCGGCGCCGCTGCGGCGGTGGCCGCCGGGC
>DASYUS010000307.1:0-3946 GCA_036000945.1 Allostellaceae bacterium | reverse complement strand
GGTTGGCCATCACCAGCACCGAACAATCGGGGCCGAGCACCCGCGCCAGCCGCTCGCCTTCGGCCGGATCGAAGGCGAGGCCGCTGTATTCCTCGTCATAGGCTATCGCGTCGAGAAAGCCGATCTCGGTCTGGCCGAGCGCAGCAAGGCGCGGCTCGGCGAGGCGGGCGAGCGCGCTGGCGAACGGCATGTGGGTGTGCAGCACGCAGGCGTGGCCAGGGACGAGCCGGTGGATCGGCGCGTGGATGCAAAAGGCCGAGCGCTCGACCTCGCCCTCACCGCTCAGCACCGCGCCGTCATAGCCGACCTCCATCAGGCAGCTCGCGGTGACCTCCGACCAGTGCAGCCCGAAGGGGATCTGATAGTAGCGGTCGTCGCGGCCTGGCACGGCGAGCGTGAAGTGGTTGAAGATCCCCTCGCTGAGCCCGTGGGTGACCGCGAGGCGGTGCGCCGCCGCGAGGTCGATTCGCGCCTGCGTCTTGGCTTCCGACCAAGTAAAGGTGTCGGTTTTCCCTGATACCAATCGCATGATTGTCTCGGCACTGGGGCGGGGTGGCGGCAGGATGAAGGGCCGCCGTGGCGGCGTCAACCGTGCACCCCTGGCCCCCGCCGACCGCTCAAGCCGGGATTGCGGCGGCGCAATAGTCGTCGATCGCGCGCACCAGCCCCTGCGCCAGCCGCCGCTGATGGGCGGGCTTCGACAGCAGCCGTTCTTCGACCGGGTTGGACAGGCAGCCGAGCTCGACCAGCACCGAAGGGATGTCGGGGGCGGTCAGCACGACAAACCCGGCCGAGCGATGCGGCTTTTCCAGGAGCGGCACGCTGCGGCCGAGCTCCCCGAGGATCGTGCGCGCGAGCATCAGCGACTGGTTGTTGGTCTGGCGCTGTGCCAGATCGAGGAGGATCGCGCCGATCACCTTCGGCTGTCGCTTGAGGTGCAAGCCGGCGACGAAATCATCCTTGTTTTCACGACTGGCGAGCGCGGCGGCTTCGCGGTCGGAGGCCTCCTCCGACAGGGTGTAGACCGAGAGGCCGCGCATCGCGCTGTCGGGCAGCGCGTCGGCGTGGATCGACAGGAACAGCTCGGCGCGGCTGGCGCGCGCCCGCGCCACCCGCTGGCGGAGCGGCACGAAGGTATCGGTTGCCCGGGTCAATACGGCGCGATAGCGGCCGGTGGCGTCGAGTTGGCGCGCCAGCTCGCGCGCGACCCCCAGCGTTATCGTCTTTTCGTAGAGGCGATGCGGGCTGATCGCCCCGGGATCGACCCCGCCATGGCCCGGATCGAGCGCGATGACGCGGCGCGGTTTCGGCGGCGGCGGGCGCCGGCGCCGCTGGGCTCCGCGAGCCGCCCCCTGGCGGATCGGCACGACGCCGACGGCAATACCGACGGCGAGCGCCAACAGCGCCCGCCGGGCGATCGTGATCTCCGGCATGTTCCCCCGCCCCCATGGGCGCCCTCGCCGGGACAGAGGGCGCGCCCGCAGCACTATGGCGCAACGGGGGTTTCGGTTCTAGCCGGTGACGTCGACGATGACGCGGCCGCGGATCTTGCCGGCGAGGATTTGCGGCGCGAGTTGCGGCACATCGCTGAGCGGCACGACCTGGCTGACCTGTTGCAGCCGACCCGGCGGCAGGTCGAGCGCGAGGCGGTCCCAGGCAAGGACGCGCTCGGGCTTCGGGCACATCACCGAATCGATGCCGATCAGGCTGACCCCGCGCAACAGGAACGGGATGACGCTCGCCGGCAGGTCGCTGCCGCCGGCGAGGCCGCAGGCGGCGACGCTGGCGCGGTATTTGAGCTGGGTCAGCACGGTCGCGAGCGTCGTGCCGCCGACCGCATCGACGGCGCCGGCCCAGCGCTCGCGGTCGAGCGGACGGGTCGGCTTCTCGGCGAGCGCGGCGCGCTCGATCAGTTCGGCGGCGCCAAGGCCCATGAGGTAGCTGCGCTGCTCCGGCCGGCCGGTCGCAGCGACCACCCGGTAGCCGACCGCTGCCAGCAGTGCCACGGCGATACTGCCGACCCCGCCGACGGCGCCGGTCACCAGCACGTCGCCCGCATCGGGCTGCAGGCCTTGGCGTTCCAATGCGATGACCGCCAGCATCGCGGTGAAGCCGGCGGTGCCGATCGCCATCGCCTCTTGCGCGGTGAGACCGTCGGGCCGGCGCACCAGCCACTCGGCCTTGACCCGAGCGCGCTCGGCATAGCCGCCCCAGTGCACCTCGCCGACCCGCCAGCCGGTGAGGATCACAGGGTCGCCGGGTTTGAACTCCGGCGACTCCGAGCGCTCGACGGTGCCGGCAAAGTCGATCCCCGGCACGTGCGGGTATTGCCGCACGAGCCTGCCCTGCCCTTCGAGGATCATGCCGTCCTTGTAATTGAGCGTCGAATACTCGACTGCAACGGTCACGTCGCCTTGCGGCAGGCGCGCGTTATCGAGGCTCTCCAAGCGCGGCACGACCTTGCCGTCCTCCTCGTGGAGGACAAGGGCGCGGAATGTCGTCATGTCCAGCTCCCCTCACCCTCCCGCGCTTGGCGCGAGCCCCTCCCTCTGCCCGCAAGCGGAGCGAGAGAGAACTCGGGCGGCGCAGCGGGCTCCCCTCGCCCCGCGGGCACAGGCCCGTCCGGGAATGACTCGTAGTTGCGACGCATGCCCGGCGATCCCCGGATTTTCCAGGTACTTTCCGGCTGACGAGACCTCAGAAAGAGGACCGGGCATGTGCTTCTGCAATAGCATTTTCGCCACCCCGTTGAAACCGCTCGACCGGCGGCGCTGCAGCGGGCTCGGCAGTTTGCTGGGCGTGATTGCCGGCTGGAGACGGCCGGCAATCACCCGGCGCGTCAGTCGTCCTCGCTCGCCGCCCGCACGAGGAGCGCGCGGAACCAGGTTTGCGCCGGGTCGCTCGTCGCGCGGCGGTGCCAGGCGAGCGATACGGTCATCGCGAAATCGATCGGCAGCGGCAGGACCTTGATCTCACCGCTGCGCGCGATCTGCTCGGCGGTGCGGCTCGGCACGGTAGCGACGAGGTCAGACCCCACGAGCGCCGCCGGCACCGCGAGGTAGGTTGCGACCAATAGCGCAATCCGCCGCTTCAGCCCGAAATCGACGAGGATGCGGTCGAGCGCGCCCGAGGTTGCGCCACGCGGCGACACCAGCAGATGGTCCTGCGCGGCGTAGGCTTCGAGCGACCACGGCCGCGCCGTCGCCGGATGACCCTGCCGCATGACGACGACGAACGGGTCGCGCAGCAACACGGCATGTTGGACATGCGGCGGCAGGTTCATGACATGAGCGACGGCCACGTCGATCGCGCCGCGGTCGAGATCTTCGGCGATCGCGCCGCCAGCCGCCGGCAACAGGCGCAGCGTCGCGCCCGGCGCTTCTTGCGCGAAGGCGCGCGCCAGCCGCCCGACCAGCGCGACCTCGGCGTATTCGGCCATGCCGGCGGTGAAGGTGGCGGTGCTGCGCGCCGGGTCGAACCCGGCGGCAAGGTTGAGCGCCGCCTCGATCTGCTCGATCGCCGCGGCGATCAGCGGCGCGATCTCGCGCGCCCGCGCCGTCGGCTCCATGCCGCTCGCGTTGCGCACGAACAAATCGTCGGCGAAGAGGCCTCTGAGGCGCGACAGCGCGTGGCTCATCGCCGGTTGCGACAGGCCGATGCGGCCGGCGGCGCGGGTCACCGCACGCTCCGCCATCAGCGCGTCGAACGCCTTCAGCAGGTTGAGATCGACCGCCCTGATATCCATAGGATGGATTGATAATATATTATCAATCGATTTGATAGA
The DNA here is from genome assembly GCA_036000945.1 of Allostellaceae bacterium. Classification (GTDB taxonomy): domain Bacteria; phylum Pseudomonadota; class Alphaproteobacteria; order ATCC43930; family CGMCC-115725; genus DATARH01. The sequence continues at coordinate 162 of DASYUS010000307.1, read as the reverse complement.
TGGAGATGCACGATCTATATCGGCCGCGAAGGCAATCTCGGAGTGATTTTCATGCCGCAAGACCAAGCGCCGCGCCTCAGCCATGTCGGGCTCTACGTCACCGACGTGCCGAAGATGATCGATTTCTACACCAACGTCTTGGGCTTCGTCGTCAGCGACGGG
>DASYUS010000306.1:0-1536 GCA_036000945.1 Allostellaceae bacterium | reverse complement strand
CCGACAATTTCCTCGGCGGCGACCGGCGGCTCGACATCAAGGCGGCGGGACGCGCGGTTGACGCGATCGCAGCGGCGCTCGTCATCGACCGCGCCGCCGCGGCTCGCGGAATCCACCGCATCATCAACACCAGCATGGCGGAGGGGGTGCGGCTCGTCTCGGTACGGCGCGGCGTCGATCCGCGGCGCTTCGCTCTCTTTGCGTTCGGCGGCGCGGCGGGGCTGCACGCCACGGACATCGCCCGCCAGCTCGGCCTCGGCAGGGTCATCGTGCCGCGTGTCGCGGCGGTGTTGTCGGCTTGGGGCATGCTGGCGACCGACCTCCGCTTCGAAGTCGCGAAGAGCCATGTCGGCGACACGCGGGCGCTCGACGGCGCCGCCGTCAAGCACCTCTTCGCCGAGATGGAGGCCGAGGCAATGCGTCGGCTGCGCCTGTCGTTCGCCGGCCCGGCACGCGCCGCCCGCACGGCCGACATGCGCTACGGCGAGCAGGTCTTCGAGATCACCGTACCGCTCGACGACATCGATTGGTCGGCCGCGGACCCGCTGCCGCAAATCGTCGAGCGCTTCCACCGCCGCCACGAAGCGCTTTACACCTACGCGATGCCCGACCAGGAGAGCGTGTTGGTCAACGCCCGCGTCACGGTGTCGGGCCTTCTCGAGGAATTGCCGCAGGAGCCCGACCTGCCGGCGGCGCCGCCCACGCCGCCGCGAGGCATGCGGCGAATTTATCTCGACGATTGGATCGTGGCGCCGGTCTGGCGCTTCGACGCGCTGGCGTCGGCGCAGATTGTTTCAGGCCCGGCGATCATCGAGGCAGCAACGACGACTGTGTTGCTCCGCCCCGGCGACCGCGCCGCCGTGACGCCGCACGGCTGGCTCGACATTGCCGTAGCAACAGCCGCATAAGAAAGATCGCATTCCCGGCGAAAGCCGGGACCCACGGGTCGGCTTGGTGAGCGGATGACGAGTGGGTCCCGGCTTTCGCGGGGAATGCGGTAATGGGTTACGCTGCCGCTTTGACCGGGTGGAAGTTGCGCGGCAGGCCGGCCTTGGCGATGGCGCCGTAGAGTGTCACGTCAGGGAGCGCGCGGTGGACGAGCTCGCGCACCGGGCGCAACTTTTCGATGTCGATGCCGGTGGCGACGCCCATCGCCTCGAAGAGGAAGACGGTGTCTTCGAGGACGATGTTGCCGGTGGCGCCCGGCGCATAGGGGCAGCCGCCGAGGCCGCCGAGCGAGGCGTCGAAAAAGCGGCAGCCGGCTTCGAACGCGGCCAGCACATTGGCAAGGCCGAGGCCGCGGGTGTCGTGGAAATGCGCGGCGACCGGCAGCGGCGCGACATCTTCCATCACTTTGCGGAAGACGCGGCCGATCGCCGCCGGCTGGCCGTAGCCGACGGTGTCGGCGAGGATGATGCCGTCGGCACCGGCCGCGGCGATCTCATTGGCGATGCGGCGCACCCGGTCCTCGTCGACATCGCCCTCGATCGTGCAGCCGAACGCGGTGGCAAGGCCGCAATTCACCTTCACCGCATG
>DASYUS010000305.1:0-1828 GCA_036000945.1 Allostellaceae bacterium | reverse complement strand
ACTCCGACGAGGTAAGGATCGATGACGACGGCATCGATGTGCCGATCAGCGAGCAGACCTATCGCGACCGCAAGCTTTCGCCCCCGCTCGACGAGCTTCCCTGGCAAGAGGATTATGTGGCGCGGCCGCCCGAGAATCTGCCCGAGGAGTCGGCGAAGCGCATGACCGGGAGACGCGGTTTCGGCTTGAGCGAAAACCCCCTCTTCGGATCCGGCGGGCGGACCTCGGGCCGGTCGGGAAGCGGTCAGCTGTTTCGCCCGCGGCTTGGCCCCACCAAAAGGTGACGGGCGTCGCCTCCAAGCAATAGGTTCAGGCAGCCGCGGCGAACTTGACGGTGCGCTGGCGATTCGCTACCTCCAGCGCCGACGGCGGGTGTAGCTCAGCTGGTTAGAGCGCCAGATTGTGGATCTGGATGTCGTGGGTTCAACTCCCATCACTCGCCCCAATCCTCTTTAAGAGGCATCGCCAATGGCCGGACCGGTTATCGGCATCATTGGCGGCAGCGGCCTCTATCAGATCGACGGGCTGGCCAACATTGCCTGGCGCCGGGTCGCTAGCCCGTTCGGCGAGGCCTCGGACGAATTCTGCTTCGGCACGCTCGACGGCCAACCGGTAGTCTTTCTGCCGCGGCACGGGCGGGGCCATGAATTGCCGCCCTCGGCGATCAATTTTCGCGCCAATATCGACGCGCTGAAGCGCTGCGGCGTCACCGACATTCTGTCGCTGTCGGCGGTCGGCAGCCTGCGCGAGGATCTGGTGCCCGGCGATTTCGTCGTCATCGACCAGTTCATCGACCGCACCTTCGCGCGGGAAAAAAGCTTCTTCGGGCCGGGTTGCGTCGCCCACGTGTCGATGGCGCACCCGGTTTGCGGGCGGATCGGCGATGCCGTCGCTGCGGCGGCGCCGGGCGCCGGGATCGGCATCAAGCGCGGCGGCACCTATCTCGTCATGGAGGGTTTGCAGTTCTCCACCCGCGCGGAGAGCGAACTCTACCGCAGCTGGGGCTGCGACGTGATCGGGATGACCAACATGCCCGAGGCCAAGCTCGCCCGCGAGGCCGAGATGTGCTACGCGACCGTGGCAATGGTGACCGATTACGATTGCTGGCACCCGGACCATGCCGCCGTTTCGGTCGACATGATCCTCTCGGTGCTGAACGCCAACGCCGCCCATGCGAGGGCACTGGTCCGCGAGGTCGTGCCGCTGCTCGCGCGCGATGCCGGCCCCTGCCGTCAGGGCTGCCGGCACGCCCTCGAACACGCGCTGGTCACCGCCCCCGACCGCCGCGACCCGGCGCTCCTCGCCCGGCTCGACGCGGTGGCGGGCCGGGTGCTGAACCGGTGAGGCGACGATGAAAGTCGCCGACCGCGCGATGCGCACGATCTGGCTCGCCGCAGACGAGCCGCCCGAGGCGCCTGTTGTCGAGATCATCGACCAGACCCGGCTGCCGCACGAGCTGGTGATCGTGCCTCTCACGTGCCTCGCCGACGCGGCGCGGGCGATCCGCGAGATGCAGGTGCGCGGCGCCCCGCTGATCGGCGCGACGGCGGCCTACGGCATGGCGCTGGCGGTTGCCGAGGACCCCGCCGACCCGGCGATCGAAAGGGCGGCTGCCACCCTCGCGGCGACCCGGCCGACCGCGGTCAATCTGGCCTGGGCGATCGCCGAGGTGCGTCGCACGCTGGCCGGGCTGCGGCCCGAGGAGCGCCTCGCCGCGGCGCTGGAGCGGGCCGGCGCCATCGCCGAGGAGGATGTCGCGATCAACCGGGCGATCGGCGAGCACGGCGTCGGCCTGATCGAGGCGGCGCTTGCGGCAAAAGGCGGAAAC
>DASYUS010000304.1:0-4259 GCA_036000945.1 Allostellaceae bacterium | reverse complement strand
CTCTCCCGCCTCGGCGCAGCGGCGAGTACCGCCGGCGCGGCTTCGCCGGCCGGCGCCGCTTGCTGCGGGTCGGCGGCCCGCCCGATCTTCGGCCGGGCCAAGGCGGTTTCCGGGGTGGCGGCAAGGTTGATGGTGATGCTGGCGAGCAGGTGGGTGCGGCGGGCTTCCGCGGCGATGATCTCCTCTTCCAGTCCGCGTGCCCGACCGACGTTCCGGCTCGATCGCGCCGCCGTCAGACGCGAGCGCGCGGTGGCGATGTCGCTGGTCAGCGTCTGCAGCTCCATCCACTCGAACGAACTCATCGCCAAGCTCCTCGTTGATCGGCCGCACCAGGACCGTTTCCGGGTTGCTCACCACACCTGTTAATCGAAGTTCATACATCCTAAGGATATTTAACCTTAACAAAATAGGCAAGATAAACAGCACCGGATTTATTCGAAGTTATTATAAAAGGTATCTCGAATGCAAGATACCTGGCATTGAATTTGGCCGATATTTCGCCCTAGTCGCCGGCGCTCGCGGCGATACAGAGAGCATGATCATTTCGGACCGAAACACCAGCGTGGTCGCTTCAAGTCAATCGTCGTTCCCGCACAAACGGGAACCCAGGGCCAGCGACGTACGGTCACCCTCGACCCCCGCTTTCGCGGGGGTGACGAGGTGGCGACACGCCCTACCGGCCAGGCGGCCGTGCCCCGAAACGGCGGCGCGGTCTATCGCAGGTATTGCTTCTCGGCGGCTTTCATCGCGGCGACGCGCTGCAGGTCGAAGATGTCCTCGACCGAGGCGATGCGCTTGTCGACCCGGTGGATGCCGCCGTCGCAGCGGATCGCGGCGAAGACCTCGCGCATCGCGCCGACGGCGGCGCGCACCGCGTGGTTGGCGTAGATGACGATGGCGATCTTGCCGAGCGCGCGGATCTTTTCCTCGGTGAGGTCGGGGTAGGCGGTCGGCACGATGACGAGCGGCACCCGTCCCGGCCAGCGCCCGGTGAAGGCGACGATCTCGTCCGGCGTCTTCCGCCGCGAATGGATCAGCAAAAGGTCGGCGCCGGCTTCGGCATAGGCGGCGCCGCGGCGCAACGCCTCGTCGATGCCGAGATCGGCGATCAGCGCCTCGGTGCGGGCGATGACGATGAGGTCGTGGCCGGCGGCCGCCGCCCGCGCCGCCTCGATCTTGCCCTGGAACTCCTCGATGCGGACCAGCTCCTGGCGGGCGCCGGCGAGGAGGCTGGTGTCCTTCGGGAAGGTCTTGTCCTCGATGACGATGGCCGCCGCGCCGGCCCGCGCATAGGCGCCGACGACGTGGCCCGCATTGATCGCGTTGCCATAGCCGGTGTCGAGATCGGCGACCAGCGGGATCCCGACCTGCTCGATGATCGCCCGCGTCATGTCGAGGTGCTGGGTGAAGGAGAGGAGGCTCGCATCGGGCACGCCATAGGCGGCCGACAATTCGAAGCCGCTCGCCCAGATGCCGTCGAACCCGGCCTCCTCGGCGAGGCGCGCGGAGAGTGGATTGTGCGCCGCCATCACGCTCGCGAGCCGGCCGCCGGCGATCTTTTCCCGCAACGCGTTGGCCATCTTCCCCATCCTTGCTTCAGATCGCGAGATAGCCGCCATCGACGGTGACCGTACTGCCGGTCACCCAGCGCGATTCGTCGGCGGCGAGGAACAGCACCGCGCCGACCAGATCGTCGGGCTCTCCGAGGCGGCCCAGCGGGATCAGCGCCTCGGTAGTGCGCCGCGCTGCCGGATCGGTGTAGCTGGCGCGAGTGAGGCCGGTCAGCGTCGGGCCGGGGGCGATCGCATTGACCCGGATGCCGTGCTCTGCCAGGTCGACGGCCATCGCGTGGGTGAGCGACCGGCCGCCGCCCTTCGAGGCGACATAGGCGGCGCGTTCGGGGCGCGCGACCTCGGCGAGCTGCGATGTCACGTTGATGATGCTACCGCCGCCACCCTGCTTGACCATCTGGCGCGCCGCCGCCTGGCCGAGGTGGAACATGCCGGTCAGGTTGACCGCGACGATGCGGTCCCAGGTCGCGGGGTCGAGATCGAGGAAATTGCCGCGATGGCTGATCCCGGCGCACTCCAGGAGAATGTCGAGCCGGCCGAATTCGCGCACGCAGGTCGCGACCGCTGCGTCAACCGCTGCGCGGTCGCGCACGTCGAGGCCGAGCGCCGCCGCGCGCCCGCCAGCGGCGCGGATGCGTGCGGCCGTGGCTTCGGCCGAAGCGGCGCCGATGTCGGCGCACAAGACCGCGGCGCCTTCGCGCGCCATCCCCTCGGCGCCGGCGCCGCCGATCCCGCCGCCCGCGCCGACCACGAGCGCAACCTTCTGGTCGAGTCGAGCCATGATGTCGCTCCCCATCCGATGGTCCCGGCAGTATAGCGATGCAGCGGCGGGGCGGACGACAGCGATCTTCCTTGATCGAGACTTATTTAACGGGATGATATCGTATTGTAAATCCATCGCATCGACCAGACATGTAATAATAATGCCCGAGGCGGAGCGGAGCGCGGCGATGCACATCCACGTGATCCACGAGAATGCGGCCTGGCTGGAGCCGCTGGCGCGCGCGCTCGACGCCGAGCGCTTGCCGTGGCGCGATTGGTTTCTCGACCGCGGCGTCTTCGACCTGTCGGCGCCGCCGCCCGAGGGCGTCTTCTACAACCGGATGAGCGCCTCCTCGCATACCCGCGACCACCGCTACGCCGCCGAGCTGACCGCCGCGGTGCTGGCTTGGCTCGCCGGGCACGGGCGGCGGGTCGTCAACGGGCCGCGCGCGCTTGACTTGGAGATTTCGAAGGCCCGGCAATACGCCGCGCTCGAAGCCGCCGGCGTCAAGACGCCGCGCACCGTGCTGGTTGCCGGCAAGGATTTGCTCGCCGCGGCAGCGCGCCGGCAATTCGACGGCGGCCCGGTGATCCTCAAGCCGAACCGCGGCGGCAAGGGTCTCGGCGTCCGCCTGTTTCACACCGCCGAGGCGCTCGCCGCGTACGCCGACAGCGCCGATTACGAAGCGCCGGTCGATGGCCTCCATCTGCTGCAGCAATATGTTCGCGCACCGGCGCCATTGATCACCCGCGCCGAGTTCATCGGTGGCCGCTTTCTCTATGCGGTCGAGGTCGATACCAGCGAGGGGTTCGAATTGTGCCCGGCCGATCAGTGTGCGATCGACGATGCCTTCTGCCCGGCCGGCCCTGAGGACGCTCAAGCACGCCGCGCGAAATTCACGATCATCGACGACATCGATCCGGCGCTGAAAGCGCGCTACGGGGCCTTTCTCGCCCAGAACGGCATCGAGGTCGCCGGCATCGAATTCATCCGCGACGCCGATGGCGCGGTCTACACCTACGACGTCAACACCAACACCAACTACAACCCCGACGCCGAAGCCCGCGCCGGCCGCTCGGCGATGGCCGAGCTCGCCTGCTTCCTCGGCGCCGAACTCGCCGGTGCGGCGCGGCGGGTCGCCGAATAGCCGGGCCGCGCCAAGCATCTCGGCCGGCAGCTCTTGTAGGAGGGGCTGAGTACAGCGAAGCCCACCATTTGGCCGCCCACGGGTGATGGGTTCGCCGCGCTCACACTCTCCTGCTGCTCTCCTGGTTAAGGAATGTTAGTCACACAATCGGCTTCTGAGCGGCCGCCCGCGGATCTGTCGAGAAACCCTGAGCGGCCAGCAAAAAATTAACCATACCAAGCGCAGCAACGAGACGGTCAAGCAGTTGTTTCACGTGCGCTGCGATCACCGCTCACATGGCGACCGATCTTGATTTAAATCAATGTTAAGCACGACCCAGGTTGACTTAAATTGAATATATAAAAATAGTAGGTCCGCGCGGCTGCGCTTCCGATAAGGGGGATCCGCTATGGCGATCATTAACGGCACCAATGGCAACGACAATCTCGTTGGGACCTCCGGCGACGACACAATCAATGCCTTTAAGCGGATCGCGCCGGGCATCGACACGGTCGACGGCGGCGCCGGGACCGACACCCTGATTGTCAACGCGTCGGCCGAAACCGACGGCGTGCAGCTCTTTTCCGGCTCGTCGACCTTCCAGGTGCGCTCGAATTCCGGCAATTTCTACATCGATGCCGGCAACATGGAACTCGTGCAGTTTACCGGCGGCTCCGGCAACGACTCGATCAACACCGGCAACCACGGTGGCAGCGTAGACGGCGGTGCGGGTATCGACATCTGGACCGCCGACCTCAGTGCGGTGACCTCCGACATTGCCTTCACGCTCGGCACGACC
>DASYUS010000303.1:0-4619 GCA_036000945.1 Allostellaceae bacterium | reverse complement strand
CACGCCGATCATGATCGAAATCGTCCAGAACAGCGCTTTCATCCGGTCCTCCACGACCGCCGATGGTTTGACGGTCTCCATGGGGGACAGATTACAACCGAAGGGTGTATCCCGGCTGTGAACCGGTTCACACCATCGCGCAATATTTGCTACCCCACGGCCAGCCCGGCCTTGAGCGCGACAGCGCACTCGGCAATGGCGCGGCGCGCCGTGCCGATCAGCCGGCCATAGCGGATAAAGCCGTGGTTGATGCCCTGGTAGATCGTCAGGTTGTGGGGCACGCCGGCCGTCTTGAGCTTGGCGGCGAGCCGGTTGCTGTCGTCGAGCAGCGGGTCGAGGCTGCCGACGATCAGATGCGCCGGCGCCACCCCCTCGAGGTCGCCCAGCGCCGGCGCGGCACGCCAGTCATTCCGCTGTTCGGGGTTTTCAAGATAGGTCTGCCAGATCCAGCGCATCCCGGCTTGCGACAAGCCGGCGCCCTGACCGAAGCGCTGCCACGACGGGCTGTCGCAATCGGTCGAGAAGCAGCCGTAGATCAGCAGCTGGAAGCGCAGCGCCTTCTCGCCCGCATCGCGCATCGCCAATGCCGCGGCAAGCGCCAGGTTGGCGCCGGCGGAATCGCCGCCGAGCGCGAGCCGGGTCGGGTCGATGCCGAAACCGGCGCCCTCGCGCGCGGCGAGCCGGGTCATCGCCACCATCTCCTCGAAGGCGACCGGGAATTTGACCTCGGGCGACAGCTGGTAATCGACCGACAACGCGGCGACGCCGCTCTGCCGCACGAGGTCGCGCAGGAAATGGTCCCAGGAGGGGATGCTGCCCTGCATGAACCCGCCGCCATGCGCGTAGACCAGCAGCGGCGGGCGCTCGGCATCGTCGGGCAGGTAAAGCCGGCACGGCACCTGGCCATAGGGGCCGGGCAGCGACAGGTCGCGTTCGCGCCGCAACGGCACCGAGCCTTCGCCGAGAAAGGCGCCGATCCGGTCAGTCGCGGCGCGAACCTCGGCGATCGACGCGGTGGTGCGGTCGGGCGCGACGAGGCCCTTCTCCGCCAGCAGTTTTCCGGCGGCGACGAGTTCGGGGTCAACCCAGGGCGCGGCGTCGTTCATGGTATTCTCCCATCGGAAGGCACGCAGTCTTCGGGCTGATACTATGCCCTATCGCAACTGTTGGGCAGCAGATTGGAAGGCCGGCATGCGCAACCTCACGGTAAACGGCGAGCGGCTGTGGGCCAGCCTGATGGAGCTGGCGCGGATCGGGGCGACCGCGAAAGGCGGCGTATGCCGCCTCGCCGCCAGCGACCTCGACGGCGAGGCGAGGCGGCTGTTCATCGGCTGGTGCGAGGCGGCCGGCTGCAGCGTCACGGTGGACCGAATCGGCAACATCTTTGCCCGCCGCCCCGGCCGCAATGCCGCTCTGCCGCCGGTGCTGGCCGGCAGCCATCTCGACACCCAGCCTACCGGCGGCCGGTTTGACGGCGCCTATGGCGTGATGGCCGGGCTGGAAGTGGTTCGCACCCTCAACGACCTCGGCTACGAGACCGAGGCACCCCTTGAGATCGTCGCCTGGACCAACGAGGAAGGCTCGCGGTTTTCTCCGGCGATGGTCGGCTCGGGCGTCTTCGCCGGGGTGTTCGCCCTCGACGCGGCATTGGCGACGCGCGACAACAACACACCGGGTCTGACGCTCGGCGGTGAATTGCAGCGCATCGGCTTTGCCGGGGCGGCGCCGGTCGGCAAGCGCGCGGTTGCCGCCTATTTCGAGGCGCATATCGAGCAGGGGCCGATCCTCGAAGCCGCCGGGCTGCCGGTCGGCATCGTCACCGGGGCACAGGGTCAGCGCTGGTACGAGATCACCGTCACCGGTCAGGAAGCGCATGCCGGCCCGACGCCGATGCCGCGCCGCCGCGATGCGCTGGTCGGCGCCGCCCGCATGATCGACGCGGTAAACCGGATCGGCCACGCCCATGCACCGCACGCCTGCGCCACGGTCGGCTTCATCCAGGTCAGCCCCAACTCGCGCAACACGATCCCCGGCCGGGTGTTTTTCACCGTCGATTTCCGCCACCCGCAGGATGAGGTGCTGAGCGCGATGGACCGCGACTTGCGCGCGGCCTGCGCCGAGGCCGCCGCCACGCAGAGCCTCGAAGCCGCGGTCGAGGAGTTCTGGTACTTTCCGCCGACGCCGTTCGACCAACGCCTCGTCGGCGCGGTGCGCGAGGCCGCCCGAGCCCAGGGTTATCCGCACCAGGACATCATCAGCGGCGCCGGTCACGACGCGGTCTACATGGCCCGCGTCGCACCTGCCGCGATGGTCTTTGTCCCGTGCGTCGGCGGCATCAGCCATAATGAGATCGAGGACGCCAAGCCCGATGATTTGACCGCCGGCTGCAACGTCCTCCTGAACGCTGTCCTTGAAGCGGCGGATGCAGTGAAATGAGCAACCCCGGGCGGTTTTTATTTCTTCCTGGCCTTGTCAGGCTTGGGATCTGTACCTAAAGGTCAGAACGTCATGCGCGCTAGAACCGCCCCAAGGCCCACCCGATGACCGACCGCCTCTCGCTTACCAACGCGCTCGCCGAGGCCAAGATCGATCGCTCGGCAGCCGAGCGCATCGCGACGGAGATTTTTGACGCGATCCACGAGAGCGTGGCAACGAAGGCCGATCTGGAGCGCCTAGAGGCGGCGACCAAGACCGAATTGCAGCGGATCGAGGCGGCATTAAGGGCGGATTTGCAGCGGTTGGAAGTGCATGTCGATTCGCAAATTGCCGCTCTCCGCTCCGAGATGGCGTTGCTCGAGTATCGGCTGCTGACCCGGCTCGGGGGACTGATGGTCGTTCTTTTCGGCCTGTTGTTTGCCGCGCTCCGCTATCTTCCGCTACCGCATTGAGCGAGAACGGCGATCGACGCAACCCCGTCGCGGCGATTTGCCGGCTGGTTTTTCCGGGTTTGTTCACCTAATTAGCGGGTATGACCGAGCTTGCCCTGCGATACGGGCTTATCTTCTCCGATCTTTACGCGCGCGACGGGCTGATCCGCCTCGATCGCGCGTTTATCGACCACCTTGCGGCCATCGATGACGCGCTGCACGCCCGGCTGATGGCGGCGCGCGCCGAACCGGAGGCGCTCGATCGGAAAGCCGAATCCGACCTGCTCGTCGATCTCGCGCCGCACCTCGAAGATTTCCTCGGGGCGTTGTTCGGCATCGCCGCCGAGGTGCGGGCGTTGCAGGCGCGGCACGACAAGCTGGCGCCGCTCTATCCGGTGAAACGGCTCTTCGTCCAGCGGCGCGCCGTCAAGGAAATCAAAGAGGCTGAGGCCGTGGCGCTCAATGGCCACAGGCTGGCCGGCGAGCTGGAGACGCTGATCGGCGGGTCGGGCGATTTCGCGACGCGGCAGGGGGTGCTGGCCTGGGAATTGCGCTTTGCCGACGCGGTGGCGCGCTGGCTCGACGACGAGGCCGGGCACAAATTGCCACTGCGGGCCGCGCTCGAATACGCCGCCTGGGCGACGCTGTCGCCAGCCGGTCGGGCGCGGCACAAGCGCGGCCTCCTGTTCCGGGTGCCGCAGCGGCTCGACATGCATCACCTCGTGCGGGTCGAGACAGTCGAGCGCCACGGGGTGACGATGCTGCGCCAGCCCGAGGAACATTGGCGCGCACGCGACGGCTTCGCGCTGACCGATCCCGGCACCGACCTCGCCGGCGCGCAGGACGAAGCCAATTACTGCATCTGGTGCCACAACCAGCAGAAGGACAGCTGCCGCAGCGGCCTGCGTGAGAAGGACGGCGGCTTTCGCAGAAGCGTCTTCGGGGTGACGCTCGCGGGCTGCCCGCTCGACGAGAAGATCTCCGAGATGAACCTCGTCAAGGCGCGCGGCAATGCGATCGGCGCGCTCGCCATCGTCGCCGTCGACAACCCGCTTTGCGCCGCGACCGGACACCGCATCTGCAACGATTGCATGAAGGCCTGCATCTACCAGCGGCAGGACCCGGTCGACATCCCGCAGATCGAGACCCGGACTTTGAAGGACGTGCTCGAGTTGCCCTGGGGCTTCGAGATCTACAGCCTCTTGACCCGCTGGAACCCGCTCGATCTGCGCCGGCCGCTGCCGAAGCCACCCTCGGGCTACAAGGTGCTCGTTGTGGGGCTCGGCCCGGCCGGGTTCAACCTCGCGCACCATCTGGTCAACGACGGCCATTTCGTCGCCGCGATCGACGGCCTCAAGATCGAGCCGCTGCCGTCGCAGGTTTCCGGCGTCGCGGTTACCGGGGAGCGCATCGCATTTGAGCCGATCCGCGATGTCGCGAGCCTCTACGAGCGGCTCGACGCGCGGACGATGGCGGGGTTCGGCGGCGTCGCCGAATACGGCATTACGGTGCGCTGGGACAAGAATTTCCTGAAGATCATCCGCCTGCTGCTGGAGCGCCGGCCGGCGTTTTCGATGTATGGCGGGGTGCGTTTTGGCGGCACGCTGACGATCGACGGCGCGTTTGCGCTCGGCTTCGACCACATCGCGCTGTGCGCCGGCGCCGGCCGCCCGACGATCATCCCGATGCAGAACGGTCTGGTCCCCGGCGTCCGCCAGGCCTCCGATTTCCTGATGGCGCTGCAGCTGACCG
>DASYUS010000302.1:0-7728 GCA_036000945.1 Allostellaceae bacterium | reverse complement strand
GGCTCTTGAGTGCGATTTTCTGGGAATCTCAAGCCCGCAGCCCTGCGATGATCCTGACCCCGAGTCCGCCCGATCGCCTCCCGGCCGCGCTCGACAGCTTCGCGGCGCAGCTCGGCGACCCGGCGGCGCGCGCCGCCTTCGCCCGCATTCGCGCGACGTCGGCCGAGCGGGCGGCGGGCGAGGTGGCGGCGGCGCAGCGGCGGGAGGCGCTGGCGCTGGCGCGGCGGTGCGGCATGGCGGTGCATCCGGCGGGGACGCGCGCGGCGTTTAACTGGGATGGCGCGGCGCTCAACGGCGACACCGAGGCCTATGTCATCCTGCACGAGGTGGCGCATTTCGTGCTGGCGCCGCCGGAGCGTCGGCGGCTCGTCGATTTCGGGCTCGGCGCCGGGCCCGACACGACCGACCGCGCCGCCGCAGAGCGCGCCGCCGCGCTGCCGATCCTCGCGCGCGAAGCCGACGAGGCCGCGGCCTCGCTGCTCGGCATCCTGTGGGAGGCGGCGCTCGGCCAGCCGGCGCTCGCCTCGTTTCTCGACCAGAACTGGCTCGAAGGGCTCGAACGCTCGGCGGCGCCGCACTTCACCCGGGTGTTTCGCCGGCTGCGCCGCCGCGGCCTCGGCGACGCTCTCCCGGCGGCCGGAACCCGGCTTCAGCCCTCGATGCGGGAGATGCGGTAGGGCGTCGGGCGGGGCTCGCGCCCAAGGAGGATACGCCAGCGCCCGAGGGCGGGGCTGCGTGCCGGGTCCGGCGCATCCTCAGGAGGCCGCGCCGAGAAATTCGGGCGGTCGAGCGGCGCCACATGCCAGCACACCGGTTCGCGGCGGTTCCGGGCGAAACCGATCGATGCGAGCCGGTCCTCGGCGTTTTTCATGGTCTCGCCCCGGCAGCTGGAATCCCCCGCCAACGCCGCGCTGCGCTGGATGGTTCCCGACGGCGGGCGGGACCGAAACTGCCTTCGCCCGGCGAAAAATCGCGGGCGGGCTCGGATTACTCGCCGCAGTCGTATCGTTATTACGATCAAAAGCCGATGGAGGAAGCGAAATGCGACTGACAGCGTTGACCGTGATCGGCGCGCTCGCGCTCGCAGCGACTGCGGTGTCGGCGCGCGCGGCGCCGGTTCTCCCGCCGCCCGACGCCGATCAAGCGAGCGGCATCGTCAAGGTGTGGGGCGGCTGCGGCCGGCACTGGCACCCAGTGCCGGGGCATTGGAGCCATTCGCGCGGCGTGTGGGTTCCGCCGCACTGCGCGCCGAACCGCCCCTACGCCGGCTGGCGCCATCGTCATCATCACGGCTGGCATTACCACGGATACGGGTCTGGGTACGGATCTGGGTCTGAGTACGGATACAGGTACGGCTACGGGTACTAGATTGGCTCATCTTCCTCGCCCCTCCCTTGGATGCGAACCCTGGGTTCCTTCAACCATCCGGGTCCGATGAAGAGCCGACTGCGATCTTGCGACGACCCAGCCCGCTACGGCTGCGATGGGCAACGATCCGACGATCGGCGGCCCGGCTCGGGAGGCCACCCGGGCCGGGCCGTTCCTCGCGGAACGATCGAAGTCTAATATGCCGAGCCCATCCTGCCGGGCTGGCGGATCGGAGGTCACAGCACCAGCTGGGTCTGCGTGACGACGGCGACGAGCCGGCCCGCCTCGGTGGTGATCCGGGTGTGCCACACCTGCGTGCGCCGGCCGCGATGCAGCGGCGTCGCCTCGCCGGTGACGCAGGCGCCCTGCGGTGCGGCGGCGATGAAGTTGGTCTTGCTCTCGACCGTTGTCGTGCCGGCGCCGTCCGGGAGGTTGAGGAATGTGCCGGCGGCGCCGAGCGTGTCGGCAAAGGCCATGACCGCACCGCCATGCAGCACCGCGGGGCGGGTGCACAGATCGTCGCGCACGACCATCCGGGCGACGACCCGCTCGGGCGAGGCGGCGACGAATTCGATCCCCAGCAGCTCGGCAAACGGCAGCTTCAGCGCGTTGAGCCTGGCGAGCGCGTCCATTTTTCTCCCCTTGCCGGCCGGCGACTTGCCATAGTCTTATCGCGCGATCACGGCCGAGGACCAGCCCGTTGACCAACACGCCGATCGAAGGCCCGAGCGCCTGGCGCCGCGGCGACCTGCGCTCCGCGGATTACCGCATCGCACTCTCCGGCGCAGCGCTCGACGAGATCCGCCATGCCGCCGACGAGCTGCACCAATTCCCGCTGCCGACCATCCTGCGCCGGCCCGACGAACTCGACATGCCGGCCTGCCGCGCGGCGATGGCGGAGGTGAAGCGGGTGCTCGATGCCGGCGTGCGCTTCGCCATCGTCGATCGCCTGCCGCTCGACGAGATCGGCGCCGAGGCGGCGACCGCGATCTATTGGCTCTTGTCGTCGATGGTCGCCCGCCCGGTCGCCCAGAGCCTCGACGGCAAGATGATCTACGATGTGCTCGACACCGGCCGCGCCGCGCTCCCCGGCTCGGGTGTGCGGCCCGACCAGACCAACATCGAGCTGAAATTCCACACCGACAATTCCTACAACACGACCCCGCCCGAGACCGTCGTGCTGCTCTGCCTGCGTGCCGCCAAGGCCGGCGGCCACAGCCGCGTCGCGAGCTTTCACGCGCTGCACAACGCGCTCGTGGCGCAGCGCCCTGACGTGCTGCCCCGCCTCTATCGCCCGTTCTGGTTCGACCGCCAGCGCGAGTTTCACGAAGGCGAGGCGCCGATCTTCGCCGCCCCGGTGTTCACCGCCGGCGAGGAATTGCACGCCCGCTTCAGCGCCCACCAGATCCGCGGCGGCTACGCGCTGAAGGGCGAGGCTATCGACGAGGCGGGCGCCGCCGCGCTCGCCGCCCTCCTCGACCTGTTCGACGACGACACCCTCTCGGCCGATTTCGACCTCGAACCCGGCCAGCTGCAATTCGTCGACAACCGCGTCCTCGGCCACGCCCGCACCGAGTTCGAAGACCACCCCGAGCCCGACCGCCGCCGCCACCTCGTCCGCCTCTGGCTGCGCAACCGCGGGCGCCGCGCCTATCCCGGCTAAACCGTCCGCCAGTAGCGGGTCAGGTGGAAGAACACCGCGGCGGCGAAGATCACCGAATCGAGTCGGTCGAGCAATCCGTGGCGGCGACCGGGCGGGTGCGCGGCCGCAGCGCGGGCTGCAGCACCGTCCAGATCAAGACAAAATCGCCGTGGCTGCGGTGGTTGGCGAAATAGATGCGCGGCCGCGCCTCGGGCAGCAACCCGCGCCAATCACCGCGCACCCCCGTCATCAGGCGCGCGAACCCGATCACCGCGTCGCCAAGTAGTGCGCCAAGGGCGCCGGCTCCCGTGATCATTCAGGCGCTACCCCCTCGCCCATCGCCCGCTGCAGCCCCGATTCCAGCAACTGGCGGTCTTCCGCTCGGCGCCACGACAACATGTCTTCCCCGATAATCGGTGCAAACATGCAGAGCCGATCGATCACATTGCGCGCGTCATCAAGGCGCCCGAGGTGGGCGTAGGAGGCAGCGAGAAAGCGGTATCCGAGCGGAGCCCGCGGCCGTTCCTGGACTGCTTGTTCAAGCTCCCGAGCGGCGCTCTCGAAACGGTGTGCGAAAAAATGCCCAATGCCGACCAACATCGACCGCGTCCCGACCGGATCGCGCGGGCTCAGACGCGCCGATCGTTCAATATCGGCAATGGCACGATCAATGTCGCCCGCCATCAAACGCAGAACCCCGCTCAGATACCAACCCCGCGCATAGCTGGGATGGAGGAGAACCGAGCGATCAATAAGCGCTATCATGGCGCCGATGGGCTCGCCAAAATAGGCAAGCGGATAGGCGGCGTTGACTATCACGCCGGGATCGGATCCGGCCACTCGCAGCGCCTGCTGTGCAAGTTCTACACCTTGCTGTCTGGCCCTGTTTGGGTCCGAGGCCCAGCCGTCCTGATGCGACCGCAGATGGCAGATGGCGGCCCAAGCCAGGGCCGGCCCAAAGTTGGGGTCGCGCTCGATCGCCTGTTCAAGTAACGCAAGGTTCTTGATCACGCGCTCCTGAGACGGAGGAAAGAAATTGACGAGCGCTCGGAGGAACAAGTCGTAAGCTGTTAAATCGCTTGTCGGACGCCTAGCGGAGCGCGCGGCCTCTACCACTTGTAGTGTCGGCTCGATAACCCCAGCGACGCTGATCGCGACCTGATCCTGCAGATCAAACACGTCTTCCAGCGAACCGTCGAAGCGGTCGGCCCACAGATGCGCCCCGCTCTCGGTGTCGATCAGCTGCCCGGTGATGCGCACCCGGTTGCCGGCCTTGCGCACCGACCCTTCGAGGACGTAGCGGACACCGAGTTCGCGCCCGACCCGCTTCACATCGACCGCCTGGCCCTTGTAGGTGAAGCTCGAATTGCGGGCGATGACGAAGAGCCAGCGGATGCGGCTGAGTGCGGTGATGATCTCCTCGACCATGCCGTCGACAAAATATTCCTGCTCCGGGTCGCCGGACATGTTCTGGAACGGCAACACCGCAATCGACGGCTTGTCGGGCAATGCGAGCGCCACCGGTGCCGCCGCTACCCCCACCCCTCCCTCCGCCGCCAGCGGGGGAGGGTGACCCGACGGCGCCCGGACTTCCCCCTTCCCCGCCGGCGGAGGAGGGTTGGGGTGGGGGTCCTTGGCGGCGACCCGGTAAACCCGCACCGGGCGGGCGATGTTTTTCAGCGCCTGCTCGCCCAAATCCTCGAAGTCGAGGTCGAGCCGGCCGGCAGCATCCTCCTGGACCCGCGCCGAGACGCAGATGCCGCCCGGCTCGGCGAGGGCTTCGAGCCGGGCGGCGACATTGACCCCGTCGCCGAAAATGTCGCCGTCCTCGACGACGATGTCGCCCTGGTGGATGCCGATGCGCAATTCGATGCGCCGCTCCGCCGTGACGCCCGCGTTGCGTTCGGCCATTTCGCGCTGCGTCTCGGCGGCGCAGCGCAGCGCATCGACGACGCTGGCGAATTCGACCAGGAGGCCGTCGCCGGTCGTTTTGACGATGCGCCCCCGGTGCTCGGCCAGGCGCGGATCGACCAGCTCGCGCCGCAGCCGGCGCAGCGCCGCCAGCGTCCCTTCCTCATCAATGCCGACGAGCCGCGAATAGCCGGCGACATCGGCGGCAAGGATCGCCGCCAGCCGCCGCTCGACCCGCTCTCCCGCCATTGCGTCTCCCCTCAACCCCGCCATCATATCGCCGTTTCCGTGTGCTACGTTGCGGTTTTCTCGGTGGAGCCCCTAGCTGTAGATTCGCTGCAAATAACAGCAAAAACAGCAGCCGGGGAGCGGCGCGAGGCGGCCGGGTTTGTGCTACAAACTCAGGCCGTTTGAGGAGAGAAGATGACCGCGCATCCCGCCAATATCGACATCGACGCCGCGCTCGCCGAGGCGCAGGAGCACTACCGCGCGCGCAACCCGAAGAGCCTTGCGCAATACGAGGAGGCGTGCCGCGCGATGCCCGGCGGCAACACCCGCCATTCGATCTTCGCCGAGCCGTTCCCGCTGACGATGGTGAAGGGCGAGGGCGCGCATCTGTGGGACGCGGACGGCCACGAATACGTCGATTTCCTCAGCGAATTCACCGCCGGGCTCTATGGCCACTCGCACCCGGCGATCCGCCGTGCCCTCGATGAGGCGCTCGACGGCGGCTGGAACATGGGGGCGCACGGTCCGGCCGAGGCGCGTTTCGCCCGGGCGATCTGCGCCCGCTTTCCGTCGATCGACCTGGTGCGCTTCACCAACAGCGGCACCGAGGCCAATCTGATGGCGGTGAGCCTCGCGCGCGCATTGACCGGGCGCGAGAAGATCCTGGTCT
This sequence comes from Allostellaceae bacterium, assembly GCA_036000945.1. GTDB lineage: Bacteria > Pseudomonadota > Alphaproteobacteria > ATCC43930 > CGMCC-115725 > DATARH01. The sequence continues at coordinate 1,909 of DASYUS010000302.1, read as the reverse complement.
TCAAGGGCGGCTATCACGGAGGAGTCTTCTATTTCCGCGGCAAGGGCAGCAAGGTCAACGCGCCGTTCGATTTTCTCGTCGCCGAATACAACGACAGCGCCGGCGCCCGTGCCCTCGTCGCGCCGCATGCCCATGACCTCGCCGCGATCCTCATCGAGCCGATGCTCGGCGGCAGCGGCTGCATCCCGGCGACCCGCGAGTTTCTCGCCGATTTGCGGGCATTGGCGAGCGAGACCGGCGCCGTGCTGATCTTCGACGAGGTGATGACCTCGCGTCTCGCGCCCGGCGGCTTGCAGGAGGTGCACGGCATCCTCCCCGACATGACGACCTTGGGAAAATATGTCGGCGGCGGCATGACGTTCGGCGCCTTCGGCGGCAAGGCGGCGCTGATGGATTGGTTCGACCCGCGCAGGAAGGACGGCTTCCAGCACGCCGGCACGTTCAACAACAACGTCCTGACGATGAACGCCGGCTATGTCGGCCTCACCGAGGTCTACACGCCCGAACGCGCCCGCGCCCTCAACGATTTCGGCGACGGCCTGCGTGAGCGGCTCAACGCGATCCCGCCGCGGCGCGGCATGGCAATGCAATTCACCGGCATCGGCTCGATGATCGGGGTGCACATGACCGACCAGCCGATCCGCTCTGAGGCCGACGCCACGCAGGGCAACGCCGCGCTGCTCGACCTGTTGTATTTCGACCTCTTGGCGCGCGGCATCTGGTTCGCCAAGCGCGGCATGATGGCTTTGTCGATCGCCCTCGATCAGGCCGACGCCGACAAGCTCGTCGCCGCGGTCGAGGAGTTTGCCGAAACAAGGGCACCGCTATTCGGCTGAGGGCAAATCGTAGGGCAACTAGGCGAGGAGTCATGAGATGACTGATCAATGGCTCTTCAAAAGCGAAACTTACGACAACTGCAATTGTCAGATCAACTGCGGCTGCCAGTTCAATCTACCGAGCACCCACGGCTATTGTCAGTCGGCCTTTATCGGCCACATCGTCGAAGGCCATTTCAACGATACGCCGCTCGCGGGGCTGAATTGGGCAGGCATTTACAAGTGGCCCGGCGAGATCAAGGACGGAAATGGCAAGCGCCAAATCATTATCGACGAGCGGGCGAACACAGCTCAACGGAACGCGATCGACATAATCGTCTCAGGGGAGGCCGGCAAGCCCTTGAGCAATCTCTTCTCGGTCTTCGCATCGACCTGCTCGGAGATTTGTCAAACTTTGTTCCTGCCGATCCATCTCGAGGCGAACTTGGAAGGTCGGACGGCAAGGGTCGAGATACCGGGCATCCTGAAGAGCAAGGCTGGCCCAAAGATCAACGAGTTCACCGGCGAACCCTTCCACATCGCGCTGGCGCGCCCCAGCGGCAGTTTCGAATTCACCTATGCCGAGCTCGGGCTGGGAACCACCGCGGTGACCGGCGATATCGAGATGGCGTACGAGGACACCTGGGCGCACTTTTGTATTCACCACTTCGATCAGAATGGCCTCGTGCGCGAACGATCGAGGCTGACAGCGTGGCTCGGAACCTGATTCCGCGGTTTATACGTTAGAACGGGAGTTGGCAGATGCCAATATTTCTGGACCGCCACGACGTCGGCAAAGTATCCGCCGAGGATGTTGCCAAATTGCACGTCAAGGACCTGGAAATTCAAGACAAATATGGAGTGAAATTCTTGACGTATTGGCACGATTCCGCACGCGGAACGACATTCTGCCTGGTGGACGCGCCAAGCAAGGATATGGCCGATAAGGTCCATGAGGAGGCCCATGGACATATGGCCAACGAAATGATCGCGGTGGATCTTTCGGCCGTCGAGGCCTTTCTCGGTCGCATCCAGGATCCACCGTCCGCCAGAACGAAGCCGATCGACGACTCGGCTTTCCGTGCCATCATGTT
>DASYUS010000301.1:0-8961 GCA_036000945.1 Allostellaceae bacterium | reverse complement strand
AACCGCGTCGGTTCATCGCTCAAGCCAAACGAGGGTGGGCTGGCCACGGCCGTCCTGGCGGCGGTGGGCCAGCGCGAGGTGACGTGGTTCGGCTGGAGCGGCGAGCTGACCGACGGTACGCCCGGCGCGACCCGGGCGTACCGCGAGGGGTCGCTGACCCGTCTCTTGGTCGATCTCAATCGCGCTGACTACGAAGGCTTCTACCTGGGATTTGCCAACCGCGTGCTGTGGCCGCTCTTCCATTACCGGGTCAACCTCTCGGAGTTCGGTCGAGAGGAATGGACCGCCTACAGCCGCGTCAACGAATTCTTTGCTGAACGGCTCGCCGCAGCGCTCGCACCCGATGATATCGTTTGGGTCCACGACTACCACATGATCCCCTTGGGCGCCGAACTGCGCCGACTCGGGGTCGCCAATCGCATCGGCTTCTTTCTGCATATTCCGTTTCCCGCCTCCGAGGTGCTGCTGACCATGCCGGTGCACGAAGCGCTGGTGCGCAGTCTGTTCGCCTATGACCTTGTCGGCTTTCAGACCGAGAACGACCGGCAGGCCTTTGCCGATTACGTCGAGCGCGAGGCCGACGGCTGGATCGCCGGCGATGGCCGGTTGCACGCCTACGGCAGGCGGGTCAGCGCCGGCAGCTTTCCGATCAGCATCGATACGAAGGCAGTCGCCGCCCGGGCGGCGCGGGCCGCCGGGAGCGCCATCGGCGGGCGCTTGCGCAGCAGTCTCGGCGATCGACGGCTGGTCATCGGGGTCGACCGGCTCGACTACACGAAGGGCCTGGTCCGCCGCTTCGCTGCCGTCGAGCGGCTGTTCGAGACCCGCCCGCAGCACCGCCGCGCCACCGTCGTCATGCAGATTGCCTCGCCGACGCGCGAGGACATCCCGGAATACCAGCAGATCCGCGCCGAGCTCGACGGCTGCATCGGCCGGATCAACGGCCGCTTCGGCGAACCCGACCATTTTCCGGTTCGCTACATCAACCGGCATTTCCGTCAGGAAACGCTGTTCGGTTTCTTCCGCTCGAGCCGGGTGGCAATGGTCACGCCGCTGCGCGACGGCATGAACCTGGTCGCCAAGGAATTCATCGCCAGCCAAGACCCCGAAGACCCCGGGGTGGTCGTGCTGTCGCGCTTTGCCGGCGCGGCGCGCGAGCTTGACGCGGCGCTGATCGTCAACCCGTTCGACACCGACGAAGTCGCAGAGGCGCTCGATCGGGCGCTGGTGATGCCGATCGACGAGCGCCAGGACCGCCACCGTGCAATGCTGGCGCATCTCGTCCGGCGCGATGTCCATGCCTGGATGGAGGGCTATCTCGACGCAATGGAGAGCGAATCGGGTATCGCGCGCGCGACGAACGGCGGCGAGGTCGTCGATCTGGCGATAAGCCGTGCCCGATGACGGTGGCGCCGGGTTGCCGGCGCCGCCGCTGCTGAGCCGGGACGAGGCGCTGTTTCTCGACTTTGACGGGACGTTGGTCGCCATCGCGCCGGCGCCCGACCGGGTGCAGGTCGCCCCGGAACTGCCGGAGCTGCTGCATGCGCTGTCGGCGATGCTCGACGGCGCGGTGGCGCTGGTCAGCGGCCGCACCGTCGACGATCTGGCGCGGCTGATCGCACCCTTTGCCGGAGCGCTTGCGGGACAGCACGGCCTTGAGCGGCGCGGCCTCGACGGCGCCGTGATCCGCCCGCCGGCCGAGCCGGCGCTGGCCAGGCTCCGCCCCGAATTCGCCCGGTTTGCCGCGCGGCACGATGGCGTGGTGCTCGAAGACAAAGGATCCGGTCTGGCGCTTCACTATCGGCAGGCGCCCGGCTTAGCGTCGGCCTGCCAGGCGCTGGTCCGCGGCGCGGCGGAAGCCGGCGGCGACGCCTTCACCGTCATCGACGGCAAGATGCTGAGCGAACTGGTGCCGCGACGCGGCGGCAAGGGGCGCGCGATCGCCGGATTTCTGGCCGAAGCGCCGTTCCATGGCCGCACGCCGGTCTTCGTCGGCGACGACACCACTGACGAAGACGGGTTTGCCGAGGTGAATGAGCGGGGCGGCACGTCGGTTCATGTCGGCGGCGGCGCCACCGCCGCACGCTATCGCTTGGCCGATGTCGGCGATGTGCTCGCTTGGCTTGCCTGCAGCCTTGTCCGGTGATGGCCTTGACCGCACAAAAAGAGACCGGGATCGGCCGTGGCCAATCCCGGCTGAAGTATGCGGGCGGCAAACCCGCGACAGGGAGACTTTGCCGAGCCGGACCAAGGATTTAAGGGCGAGGTCCGGCATTCGCCCGGTTGTCGCATCACTGCGACATGTGGGCAAACGCGACGGTTGTGATGCGGTTCCCGATGGGCATAGGTTTTTTTCTCGTGCCTTCGCCCGACTCAGCTCACGGCATCATGCGCCGCCGGTCAGGCCGCCTGGCGCGGCCGCTGCGGCAGAGCGGCCCAGTGGGTGTCGCCCATGGGCGCCGAAACGGCGGTTCTGCCGGGGGTTCTGCCGGGGAACCGCTCATGCGCGCGGCGCAATGCGGCGGGCTCGGCCATGATCGCCTCGGCGCGCCGGTCGGGCACGATCCCCATCAGCCGGCGCAAGGCTTCCCGGCCGCGCGACAGGCGCGAGCGGACCGTGCCGACCGGGATATCGAGCATCTCGGAGACTTCCTCGTAGCGCATCCCCTCCAGGCCGACGAGCAGGATGACCGAGCGCTGCTCCGCCGGCAGCTTGGCGATGGCGCGCTCAAGATCGCGCAGCTCGAGGCGTTTGCCCTGCCCCGGCGCCTGGGTCAGCATCGGCTCGGTGTCGCTCAACCCGACCGCCTTCCCCTCGCGCACGCCGCGGCGAACCTGGTTCACATATTGATTGTGAAGGATCGTGAACAGCCACGCCCGTAAATCGGTTCCTTCTTGCCACAAATGCAGCTTGCCGATTGCTCGGGCCAGGCAATCCTGTACGAGATCGTCCGCGGAAGCGACATCGCGCGCGAGCGCGCGAGCATAGCGCCGCAGGCGCGGGATCTCGGCTTCGATGCTGCTATAGATATCGGCCACCAAAACTCCCCTCCGCTCATTCGACCGGCCTCGGGCCGATCCGAATTGGCCGAAAGTCTAGCGGTGGGCTTGTAATCGGTTGATGTCAGCGCCTTCTGTTTTGTGTAAGAATTTGTAACCGTTCGTTGGGGACGGTATATCTCTCCGGGCATCGGCGTCGGCCGCTCCTTTCGCTAGGAGAGCACGACCAAGGCAAGGCAGCACCTCCGCGTATGAGCGACAACGGTCACATTCTGATTGTCGACGACGAGCAGGAAATCTGCGATCTCGTCGAGGAGTATTTGACCGGCGAAGGCTACCGCGTGTCGACGGCGCATGACGGGGCCGGAATGCGCCGCGTGCTGGGCCAGGGGCCAGCCGATCTGGTCATCCTCGACCTGATGCTTCCCGGCGAGGACGGGCTGACCCTGGCGCGCGCCCTGCGCAGCGAATCGGGGATCGGGATCATCATTCTCACCGGGCGCGGTGAGACCGTCGACCGGATCATCGGCCTCGAAATGGGGGCTGACGATTATCTGCCGAAGCCGTTTCATCTGCGCGAGCTGTTGGCGCGGGTGAAGAGCGTGTTGCGGCGCGTCCACGGCCGAACCAGCGAAGCGCCGCGCTCGGCCCGCTCGCGCGTGCGGTTCGCCGGGTGGCACCTCGATCTGTCGAGCCGCGAGCTCTTGTCGCCGGCCGGGCAGGAGGTTCGGCTGACGACCGGCGAGTTCGACCTGCTCGCCGCCTTCGTCAACAACGCCAACCAGGTCTTGTCGCGCGACCGGCTCCTCGACCTGGCGCGCAACCGTGAGGCGGGGCCGTTCGATCGGACGATCGACGTCCAGGTCGGGCGGCTGCGCCGCAAGCTCGACGACGACCCGCAGAACCCCAGCCTGATCAAGACGGTTCGCGGCAGCGGCTACATCTTCACCCCGGCCATCGAACCGAATTGAGGCGCCGTCGGCCGCTCCTCGCGGATCCTTGGCGTCCTCCGCGTTAAAGTGATTTAATCGATGTCGGGGAGGACGCGCTATGACGATTGGAACACGCGGTGCCGTGCTCGCAGTCGCATTGCTGTTGGCCGGGATCTCCGGGCCAGCCGGGGCACAGCAGCCGGGCGACGCCGCCGTCAAAATCGGCCCGAAAAGCATCGGCGGCGTCGTGTCGAGCCCGGCCGGGCGCGAGGCGGGCGTCTGGGTGATCGCCGAGACGACCGAGCTGCCGACACGTTTCGCGCGCATCGTCGTTACCGACGATCAGGGGCGCTATCTGATCCCCGACCTGCCGCAAGCCAATTACAATGTGTGGGCTCGCGGCTACGGCCTCATCGATTCGCCGAAACGGCGCGGCAGGCCGGGCCAGCTTCTCGATCTGGCGGCGGCGCCGGCTCCCGATGCGGCGAGCGCGGCGCATTATTACCCGGCGATCTACTGGTATTCGCTGTTAGAAATCCCGGACAAGAGCCAGTTCGGCGGCGAGAACGGCATCCCCGCCAAGGCGACGCAGCAGGAATGGCTCTCGATCGTCAAGAACCGGGCCTGCGTCGGTTGCCATCAGCTCGGCCAGGAATCGACGCGGACGATCCCCGCTGCCTTCGCCAATCTCGGCAGTCGTGACGCCTGGGTGCGCCGCGTCCAGTCGGGCCAGTCGGCGCCCTTCATGGTCAACCCGCTGGCCGGGCAGTTGGGCGGCGTGCCGTTCAAGTATTTCGCCGAATGGACCGACCGCATCGCTGCCGGCCAATTGCCGCGCGAGAAGCCGCCGCGGCCGCAGGGGGTCGAACGCAACCTGGTCATCACCGAGTGGGACTGGAGCCGGCCGGAACGGTATCTGCACGACTCAATTTCGACGGACAAGCGCTACCCGACGGTCAATGCCGGCGGCAAGATCTTCGGCTCGCCCGAATATGCGACCGACGAATTGCCGATCCTCGATCCGACCACCGGCGCCGTCACCTATTACATTGCGCCGGTGCGCGACCCGGCGATGCCATTGTCGCTCGGCCCAGGCCACGCGGCGACCGAAAAGCCGGCGATGCCGTCGCCCTATTGGGGCGACCGGGCTATCTGGGATACCCGCGTCAACAACCACAACATGATGCTCGACAAGAAGGGCCGCGTGTGGCTGACCGCGTCGGTGCGCGGTCGCGACAACCCCCCCTTCTGCAAGGAGGGGTCCGACCATCCCTCGGCGAAGCTGTTCCCGCTGAAGGAGAGCAGCCGCCAGCTGGCGATGCTCGACCCGGCGACGATGAAATACACCTTCGTCGACACCTGCTTCCAAACCCACCATCTGCAATTCGGCTTCGATGCCAACGATACGCTGTGGACGAGCGGCGGCGGGCCGGTGGTCGGCTGGCTCAATACCAAGCTGTTCGACGAGACCGGCGACGCGCAGAAGGCGCAAGGCTGGACGGCCGTGGTGCTCGACGCCAACGGCAAGCGTGACGCGGCGGTCGAGCCCGACCAGCCGGTCGATCCGGGGAAAGACAAACGCATTACCGGCGGGTTCTATGCGGTCATGCCGAGCCCGGTTGACGCCTCGATCTGGGGCACGGTCAACGCGTTCGGCGGCAAGGGCGCCATCGTGCGGCTCGATCCCGGTAAGGATCCGCCGGCGACGGCGCTGGCCGAGATCTACCACGTGCCGTCGCCGGGCTTCTCGCCGCGCGGCGCCGACATCGACAAGAAGGGCGTCGTCTGGGTGTCGCTCGGCAGCGGCCATCTCGGCAGCTTCGACCGGAAGAAGTGCAAGGCGCCGTTGAGCGGTCCTCAGGCCACCGGCGACCAGTGCCCCGAGGGCTGGTCGTTCTACCAGTATCCCGGGCCGGGCTTCGCCGGCATCGGCGACAACAGCGCCGAGGCCAGCTATTACACCTGGGTCGACCAGCACAACACGCTGGGGCTCGGCGAGGATGTGCCGATCTCGACCGGCAACCAGAACGACGCGCTCTTGGCGCTGGTCGACGGCAAATGGGTCGTCATCCGCGTGCCCTACCCGCTGAGCTTTTACGCCAAGGGGCTCGACGGCCGCATCGACGACCCCAACGCGGGCTGGAAGGGGCGCGGCCTGTGGACGACGAGCGGCGACCGCACCCCGTGGCTAAAGGAAGGCGGCAAGGGGACGGTGCCGATCGCCTACCATTTCCAATTGCGCCCGAACCCGCTGGCGGAGTGAGCGGCACCCAGCCGGACCCGGCGCGGCCCGCGCGGCGATCGTTTGCTTGCGCTGCGGCGAGCCGATAGGCTGCGCGCCTTCCGATCCTTCGTGCAGGCCGCCATGCCGCTCGACAATCCGCCAAGCAACGCCGCCGGCCTGCCGCGCCTTGAAGCGCGCCTCAGACGCGAACTTCAGGGCGAGGTCATGTTCGACCGCTTCAGCCGTGGCCGCTACGCGACCGATGCCTCGATCTACCAGATCGAGCCCTTGGGCGTCGTCGTGCCGAAAGGCAGGGAGGATGTTGCCGCGGCGCTGGAGATCGCCCGCGAGGAGGGTGTGCCGGTGCTGCCGCGCGGCGGCGGCACCTCGCAATGCGGCCAGACCGTGGCGCGCGCCCTCGTCCTCGACTGCAGCAAATACATGGACGGGGTGGTGGCGCTCGACACCGCGGCGCGCCGGGTCCGCGTCCAGCCCGGCGTTGTCCTCGAACGGCTGAACGCGTCGCTGCGCCGGCACAAGCTGTTCTATCCGGTCGACGTGTCTACCGGCGACCGCGCGACGATCGGCGGGATGACCGCCAACAACAGCTGCGGCGCGCGCTCGCTGCGCTACGGCAACATGGTCCACAACGTGCGCGCGATCGACGCGATCCTCGCCGACGGCAGCGCTGCGCATTTTGCCGAGGTGCCGGGCAATTTCGGCCCCAATGGAGCTGATCAGGTCGGGCCGGAGCGCTATCGCGGCCTCGTTCGCGACATGCGGGCGCTGCACCGCCGCGAGGCGGCCGAGATCGAGGCCCGCTTCCCGAAGGTGCAGCGCCGGGTCGGCGGCTACAACATCGACATGATTTCGGACAGCGGCCACAACATGGCCCATCTGCTGGTCGGCTCGGAGGGGACGCTGGCGTTCTTCACCGAGATCGAGCTCGACCTCCAGCCAATCCCCTCGCACCGGGTCCTCGGCATCTGCCATTTCCCGAGCTTCTACAAGGCGATGGAGGCGGCCCAGCACATCGTCAAGCTGGACCCCGCCGCGGTCGAGCTGGTCGACCGCACGATGATCGAGCTGGCCCGCGACAACGCGGTGTTCCGGCCGGTCGTCGAGCGCTTTGTCCGCGGCAAGCCGGACGCGATCCTGTTGTGCGAATTCGCCGGCGAGGATGCCGATGACAATCTGCGCCGCCTCGGGCAGCTCGTCGAGCTGATGGGCGATCTCGGCTTTCCCGGCGCCGTCATCGAGGCGACCGACCCCACCTTCCAGAGCGCGGTGTGGAATGTGCGCAAGGAGGGGCTCAACATCATGATGTCGATGAAGGGCGACGGGAAGCCGGTCTCCTTCATCGAGGATTGCGCGGTCGGCCTTGCGGACCTCGCCGAATACACCGACCGGCTGACCCGGGTTTTCGAAAAACACGGCACCTACGGAACCTGGTACGCCCATGCCTCGGTCGGCTGCCTGCATGTCCGCCCGGTGCTGAACCTGAAGCAGGAACTCGGCGCCAGGCAGATGCGGGCGATCGCCGAAGAAGCCTTCGCGATGGTCCGCGAATACAAGGGCTCGCATTCGGGCGAGCACGGCGACGGCCTCGTTCGCTCGGAGCACCACGAGGCGATGTTCGGGCCGCGCATCATCCGCGCCTTCGAGGAGGTGAAGGATACGTTCGACCCGAGCGGGCTGTTCAACCCGGGCAAGATCGTCCGGTCGTCGAAGATGGACGACCGCAGCCTCTTCCGTTTCATGCCGGGCTACCGCCAGCTGCCGCTCGATGCCGCGCTCGACTGGTCGGAATGGGGCAGCTTCGCCAGCGCCGTCGAGATGTGCAACAACAACGGCGCCTGCCGCAAATCCGACCCCGGCGTGATGTGCCCGTCCTACCGCGCCACCGGCGACGAGCAGCATCTGACGCGCGGCCGCGCCAACACGCTGCGCCTGGCGCTCACCGGCCAACTCGGTCCCGACGCCCTCGTCTCCGAAGAGATGCGCGAGACGATGGCGCTGTGCGTCTCGTGCAAGGGCTGCAAACGCGAATGCCCGACCGGCGTCGACATGGCGCGGATGAAGATCGAGTTTCTCCATCACTATCGCAAGTGCCACGGGCTGTCGCTGCGCGACCGGCTCGTCGCCTATCTGCCGCGCTACGCGCCTTATGCCGCGCGCCTTGCGCCACTGCTCAATCTGCGCAACCGGGTGCCGGCCCTGGCCGGGGTCGGCGAGCGCCTCCTCGGCTTCAGCGCGCGGCGCCAGCTGCCGGAGTGGTCGGCGCATCCCTATGGCGGCGCTGCCGACAACGGCGCTGGCATGCCGCGCGAAGTCGTCCTGCTGGTCGATACGTTCAACCGCTATTTCGAACCCGAAAACGCCCATGCCGCCGAGCGCGTGCTGACCCGCGCCGGCTATCGGGTCACGACGCCGGAGCCGATGGTCGGCCGCCCGCTCTGCTGCGGCCGCACCTTTCTCGCCGCCGGCATGATCGACGAGGCGAAAGAGGAAGCGCGGCGCCTGCTCGACGCGCTGAGCCTGACGCTGATCGCCGGCGCGCCGATCGTCGGGCTGGAGCCGGCTTGCCTGTTGACCTTGCGCGACGAGCTGCCGGCCCTGCTGCCCGGCGAGGAGAGCCGGGAGTTGGCGGCGCGCGCGCAATTGTTCGAGGAATTCGTCGCCGGCGAACAGGCGGCCGGCCGCTTCGCGCTGCCGCTCCGGGCGATGCCGGGCAAGACCGCGCTGTTGCACGGCCATTGCCATCAGAAGGCGTTCGGCACCGCCGCTGCCGCCGCCAAGGCATTG
>DASYUS010000300.1:0-9875 GCA_036000945.1 Allostellaceae bacterium | reverse complement strand
AGGGCGCGCGGCGATCGCCCTGTCGCTGATTTTTCATCTCGCCAGCTTTCTCGGCCACGCCGCCGAGCTGTGGCTGACGCTCTATCTGATGGGCCTGTCAACCGGTCTTGCCGAGGCCACCCTGCTCGAAAGCCTGAGCCTTGCCGCGCGCAGCGCCGCCTTCCTGATCCCCTCCGGCTGGGGCGCCCAGGAGGCCTCGCTGATCGCCCTCGCCGCGCTCACCGGCCTCCCGGCCGAGGCGGCGCTGGCGCTCGGGCTCGTCAAACGCGCGCGCGAGTTCGCGATCGGCCTGCCCGGACTCGCCGCCTGGGCGATCGCCGAGCGGGTGCGGCCGCGCGCCTGACGCCCAGTCCGCGATGTCGCGGTAAACCTCGGCCGAGGCGGCAAAATCGACCCGCGGATGGCGGAACGGGACCCAGTGGAAGCGCTCGCGGAACAAGCGGCCCGGATGCGGCGGCCTGGCATAATCATGCGCCGGAAGCGGCCGGCCGGTCTCGCGCGCGGCACCGAGATGACGAAGATTGTCGCATTCCGAGGCATAGCAGCCGAGTGCCCAGCGTTTCGCCTGCGCCTCGGCGGCATTCGCCTCGATTGTGACTTCGCCGCCGCGCTCGCCGGCAAACCGGTTCGCCCGAACGCGGCCGCCGGCGAAATTGTAGGCGGCGAATTCCCATACCGGCAGGCGCCCGGCAAAACCGGCGGCGAGCGCATTCGCCGCATCGTGGTCCTGATGGCCGCCCTCGAAGGCCGGAACCCACAGCGCCTCCGCGCGGCATTCGGCAATCGCCGCGGCGAGCGCAGCTTCGGCCGCGGCGAGATCGAACCGCAGGCGGCGCGCCGGCGTGTCGCGAAACGCCACCGGCTCCAGCCCGAGCAACCCCGCAGCTTCGATCGCCTCGTCGCGGCGACGCTGCACGCGGACGGCACAGCGCGGGCGCTGCCAGGCCCAGAGCGCCTCGCGCTCCGCCACTCCCGTAGTCAAATAGAGCACGAAAACCCGCGCGCCAGCCGCCCGGGCGCGCATCGCGGCAATGCCGCAGGCAACGATTTCGTCGTCGGGGTGCGGCGCCAGAACGAGAATCCGGCACGGCCGGATCATGCCCGCCGGCCGTGGCTTGCTTCCTGCGCCGCCTGCCACACCGGCAACAGATCCTCGGCGAGCACCTCGGCCCAGCTCGGGACGTGCGCCTCGACATAGGCGCGCGCCGCCCGCGCCATCTGGGCGCGCAATTGTGGCGCCGCGGCCAGTTCGGCGATCGCCGCCACCCAGGGCTCGGGCCGCTCGCCGGGCAGAACGCGCAATCCCGGGCAATCGGCCATGCCGTTCGCGACGCCGCTGCCGGCGGCGACGAGCGAAGGCAACCCAGCGCCCAACGCCTCGACCGCGGCGTTGCCCCACTCGTCGATCATCGAGGGAAACAGAAACAGATCGGCCGAAGCATAGGCGCGCGCCAACTCGTCCTGGTCGAGCGGGCCGGGGCAGGTCAGCGCCGGTCCGAGGGCGGCTTCGAGGCTCGCGCGTTCCGACCCGCTGCCGGCGCAAAACAGCTGCAGCTTCACCCCGGTGCGCCGCACGCGCTCGACGATCGCGGCGAGCAGCGGCACATTCTTTCCGGCGTTGAGCTTGCCGGCATACATCGCAACAAGATGACTCGTCGGCAGAGCAAAGCGCTGCTCGAACCAGGGCCGGTCGCGGCGCGTCGGAGTGAACAGCGAGCGGTCGAGACCGCGGCGCAGCGCAATCCCGCAATGCCCGTCGCGCGATCCGGCATCGGGACCACCAAAGCCGGCCATCGCCGAGGTTGCGCCGGCCAGGTGCCTGGCGAGGCGGCGTTGCAGCAGGGCGTCGATCCGCCGCGGCAGTCCAAGTACGTCGTTTGCCGCGCGAAACGCGAAGCCTCTGCCCAGCTTGCGTTCAAGCAGCTTGGCCGTGGTGATGCGGGCATACTCGGGGGTGTTGGTGTGGATCGAGCTGACCAGCGGAAGGCCGTGGCGGCGGGCGAAGCGCGTCGCGGTCCGCGCGTAGCAGAAAAACGCGTCGGTGGTGTGGATGACGTCGTAGTCGGCCAATGCCCGCGCGAGGCCCGGATGCCAGGGTGCGAGATCGGTATGGTCCGGCACCTCGCGAACGAGGCGGGCGGTGCTCAGCACCGGTGGCAGCAAGACATAGCGCACCGACGGCGACAGCTCGATCCGGCGCGGCGTTGGGCCGCTGAAATGGACCGTCAGGTCCAGCCGATCGGCATAGTCGACCGCCGCCTCGGCGAGACGCTGCCAGCATTTGACGTGACCGCCGGCCTCCGGCGTAAAGGCGAGATCGACGAGGACCCCGACCTTGAGCCGCCGCCTGCGCACGATCGCATCGGAGCCCGGCATCGCCGCCGTCGCAGCGCCAACCGTGTTTACCGACATCGCTCCTTCCTGTGCGCGACGACCCGAACTGCTCGCCGAGAGATTACACAAAATCCGCCACCATCACCGCGTTCGTATCGAGCGGGATAAGGCAACCCTCCGTTAGCCGCCTAGGCAGCCGCGTGTCGCTGCGCTAGTGTCCCGCGCCACAATCGCTGCGACTTGTGCCGGTGCACCCGACCGAAAGGAAAACCCTGATGATCGATCTGCATTACTGGCCCACCCCCAACGGCAAAAAGGTCACCATCCTGCTCGAGGAATGCGGCCTTCCGTATAATATCGTTCCGTGCAACATCCAGCGCGGTGATCAGTTCACCGCCGAGTTCCTCAAGATGAACCCGAATCACCGCATGCCGGTGATGGTCGACCAAGACCCAAAAGGCGGCGGCGGGCCGATCTCGGTGTTCGAATCGGGCGCGATCATGATGTACATCGCCGAGAAGGTCGGCAAATTCTGGCCGCAGGATCTGCGCGGCAAATACGATGTCGCGCAATGGGTGATGTGGCAGATGGCCAATCAGGGCCCGAAACTCGGCGAATGCGGCCATTTCCGCCGCGCCGGGCCGGAGGCCGGTGACCTCACCTACGCGATCCGCCGCTTCACCGACGAGGCCAACCGGCTCTACGGCGTGCTCAACAACCGGCTCTACAAAAACAGGTATCTGTGCGGCGACGAATACACGATCGCCGACATGATCTCCTATCCGTGGACCGTCAACTGGAAGGCCCAGGGCCAGGACATCGAGGAGTTCAAATACTTCAAGCGCTGGCTTGAGGAACTGGGCGAGCGCCCGGCGGTCAAGCGCGGCATGGCGGTCGGCGCCAATCTGCCGCCCGATCCGTCGACGATCTCGGAGGAAGAGCGCGCCGCGATCAGGAAGCGCATGTACAACCAGCGGGCAATCCCGGTCCCGGCGTAGATCGAGGCCCCGCTCGCCCCGGCCCTCTCCCCGCCCGCGGGGAGAGCCTCGAGCGGCGCAGCGGGTTCCCCGAAGCGCGGGCGGGTGAGGGGCAGCCCTGGCGACCGCCCGCTCCTCCCGAACGCGGCGTTTGCGGCGAGCGAAACGTCATGATCCTCGTCTTCGGGTCGATCAATCTCGACGTGCTGGTGCCGGTGCCGCATTTGCCGCTTCCCGGCGAGACCGTGCTGGGCGGCGACTATGCGCTGCTGCCGGGCGGCAAAGGCGCCAACCAGGCGCTGGCCGCCCGCCGGGCCGGCGCGCACGTCACGATGGCGGGCGCAGTCGGCACCGATGCTTTCGCCGATCTCGCGCTCGCTTTGCTGCGCCGCGACGGCGTCGACCTTGCGCTGGTGCGGCGGGTCGAGCGGCCGACCGGGTGTGCGGTGATCATGGTCGGGGCAGAGGGCGACCGGCGCGGCGAAAACCTGATCGCGGTCGCGTCGGGCGCCAATCGCGCGGCCGCGGCGGCCGATATTCCCGACGGGGTACTCGGCCCCGCGACGATCCTGGTCTGCCAGATGGAAGTGCCGGCGAGCGAGACCCGGGCGCTCATCCGCCGCGCCCGCATCGCCGGCGCCTGCACGGTGCTCAATCTCGCGCCGGCGGCGCCGGTCGATCCCGCATCGTTCGGCGACATCGATATTCTCGTCGCCAATGAGGGCGAGGCGGCCACGCTCGACGCCGAGCCGGCGGCCCTCGCCAACCGGCTGCGGCAGGCGCTTATCGTGACGCGCGGCGCAGCGGGGTCAACCGCCTTCCTCGCTGGCGGCGGGCACATCGCGACCCCGGCGCTGGCGGTCGATGCGGTCGACACGACCGGCGCCGGCGACACCTTTGTCGGAGCGCTGGCGGCGGCGCTCGACCGGCAGTTGCCGCTCGCCGCTGCGTTGCGCCGGGCCAGTGCCGCGGCGGGCCTCGCCTGCCTGACACACGGCGCGCAGACCGCAATCCCCGACCGCGCCGCGATCGATGACGCCGTGCAACGGTTGCCGGTTTGAGGCGCCCGGCCGACGGCCGCAGCTCGCTGTTCCTTCCCTGGAACCGCTGATAAGATGAGCGTCGTAACAGTGCCTGCGGGCCGTTACGGCTGTCGGCAGAGCACCCTGAACGGGAGGGGACGCGATGACAACAGCCGACACGGCCGTCGCCGGCCTGTCCGACGCCGAACACAGCACGCAATTGCGCCGCGCCATCATGGCCAGCACCGTGGGGACGGTGATCGAGGCCTATGATTTCCTGCTTTACGGTCTGGTGGCGCCGCTGGTCTTCGCCAAATTGTACTTCCCGGCCTCCGACCCGCTGGTCGGCACGCTGCAGGCCTTTGCGATCTACGCCGTCGGCTTCTTCATCCGTCCGGTCGGCGCCGCGATCTTCGGCCATTACGGCGATCGCATCGGCCGCAAGGCGACGCTGATCACGACGCTGCTGCTGACCGGCCTGGCGACGTTCGCGGTCGGCTTCGTGCCGAGCTATGAGGCGATCGGCATCTGGGGCGCGATCATCCTGACGCTGCTGCGCGTGATCCAGGGCATCGGCGTCGGCGGCGAATGGGGCGGCGCCGTGCTGTTGTCGATGGAATGGGCGCGCACTACCGGGCATCGCGGCTTCATCGCCTCGTGGCCGCAATGGGGCGGACCGTTCGGGCTGTTTCTCGCCAACCTGGCGGTACTGGCGTTCAGCGAGCTGTCGGGTGACGCCTTTCTCGACTGGGGCTGGCGCGTGCCGTTCTGGCTGAGCATCATCATGGTCGGGATCGGCCTCTACATCCGCCTCGGCATCCTCGAAACCCCGGTCTTTACCCGCCTGATCGAGGAGAACCGCATCGAGCGCGCGCCCGTCATCGAGGTCGTCAAACGGCAGCCGAAGGAGATCATCCTGACCGCGCTGGTGCGCACCGGGCAGCAGTCGCCGTTCTACATCTTCACCGCCTTCGTCTTCACCTATGGGACGAGCATCTCGCACAGTTCGCGCGATATGCTGCTGACGGCGCTGTTGGTCGCAACGGCGATATCCGCGATCACGATCCCGCTCTTCGGCCACCTGTCGGATCGCATCGGCCGCCGGCGGATTACCCTGATCGGCGCGGTCGCGATGGGGGTTTGGGGGTTCGTTTATTTCGCGCTTATGGACACCGGGATCCCCGGCTGGGTCTTTCTGGCGATCGCGCTGTCGTTGATCGCGCACGACATGATGTGGGGGCCGCAGGGGGCACTGATCGCCGAAGTCTTTGCCCCGCGGCTGCGCTACAGCGGCTTCTCGCTCGGCTTTCATCTCGCCTCGATCACCGCCGGCGGCCCGGCGCCGCTGATCGCCACGGCGCTGCTCGCCGCGACCGGATCGGGCTATGCGATCGCGGGCTACATCCTGTTCACCGTGATCGTGACGATCGTCTCGACGATCTTCCTGCCGGACCTCACCAATCGCGACATCTCGCAGGAGGAGGCGTACGGCACCGGTGTCCGGCGGGCGGCGGGCGGCTGAGGTTCTGCCCGCGTCGCCGGGTCAGTCTTGCCGGGTCCGGCAATACGCGCGGAATTCGGCGAGCACGTCGAGGTAAAGCTGGCGCTTGAAGGGGACGATCAGCTCGGGCAGCCGCTCGGGCGAAACCCACTCCCAGGCGTCGAATTCCGGGTGCTCGGTGGCGGCGGGGTCGATGTCGGCATCCTCGCCGGTAAAACGCATCGCGAACCATTTCTGCCGCTGGCCGCGATAGCGCCCGCCCCACATCTTTCCGGCGATCTCGGCGGGCAGGTCGTAGTGCAGCCAGGTGCGGCTTTCACCGACGATCTCGGCCCGGGCGGTGCCGACCTCCTCCGCGAGCTCGCGCAGCGCCGCCTGGCGCGGCGTCTCGTCCGCGTCGATGCCGCCCTGCGGCATCTGCCACGCGGCCAGCCCCGTCGGCATGTCGATGCGGCGGCCGACAAAGACGCGGCCGTCCCGGTTGAGCAGCATGATCCCGACGGCCGGGCGGTAGAGCGCCAACACGCTGTCGGGCAGCGTCATGCCGCCCAGCCCGGATACGACCGCGGCGCCGCTCGCGCGTTCAATTCACCACGCGGCCGTTGAACAGCGCGATGCCGCGCAGCATGTCGACCGCGCGCGCCAGCTGATAGTCTTCGGGGGTCCCCATCAGCGAGGGGTCGATCGTGCTCTGCTCGGGCGTGTTGTCGTTCTTGCCCGCTTTGTCGTCTTTATTGGCACTGGCGGTTTTGTCGTCCTTGGCCGGGGGACGTTCGATCTTGGCGGCCTCGACGACGATATCCGGGTCGATCCCCCTGGCCTGGATCGACCGGCCCGACGGCGTGTAGTAGCGTGCCGTGGTCAGCCGCATCGCGCCATGCCCGGCAAGGGGGATGATCGTCTGCACCGAGCCTTTGCCGAAGGAGCGCGTGCCGAGCAGGATCGCGCGATGGTGGTCCTGCAGGGCGCCGGCGACGATCTCGCTGGCCGATGCCGAGCCGCCGTTGATCAGCACCACCATCGGCAACCCGGCGGCGATGTCGCCGGGCCGGGCGTTGTAGCGCTGCGCGTCGTCCGAGCGCCGGCCGCGGGTGGACACGATCTCGCCCTTGTCGAGAAACGCATTGGACACCGCCACCGCCTGATCGAGCAGCCCGCCGGGGTTGTTGCGCAGGTCGAGGACGAGCCCGATCAGCTTGTTGTTGGCCTGGCTCTTCAGGCTCTTCATCGCGTTGTTGAGGCTGACGTCGGTCTGCTCGTTGAACGAGGTGATGCGGATATAGCCGATATTCTTGTCTTCGAGGTGCGAGCGGACCGACTTGATCTTGATGATCGCCCGCGTGATCTTCACATCGAACGGCTCGCGACCCTCGCGCCGGATCGTCAGGTTGATGTCGCTGCTGACCGGCCCGCGCATCTTTTCGACCGCCTCGGGGAGCGTGAGGCCCTGCACCTGCGTGCCGTCGAGATGGGTGATCAGGTCGCCGGGCTTGAGGCCGGCCTGGGCAGCCGGCGTATCGTCGATCGGCGAGACGACCTTGACGAGCCCGTTCTCCATCGACACCTCGATCCCCAGCCCGCCGAACTCGCCGCGGGTCTGCACCTTCATATCGGTGAAGTTCTTGGCGTTGAGATAATTGGAGTGCGGGTCGAGCGAGGTCAGCATGCCGTTGATCGCGCCCTCGACCAGGGTATCGTCCTTGACCTCGTCGACATAATCGGCGCGCACCAAGGCAAAAACGTCGCCGAACAGGTTGAGCTGCTTGTACGTCTCCGAGTTGTTCGACGCGGCGGCGCCGACATCCTGGTGCAGCGCCAGCAGCAAGACCGCTCCGGCAGCCGCCGTGATCAGCCTCAATCCGTTCATTCGCGCACCTTCCGGTTCTCGCCTTCGCTGTCACGCCCCTCGTCGCCAACCGCCATGTAGGTTTGCGGATCGACCGGGCGACCGTCGCGCCGCAATTCGACATATAGCGTGCCGGTTGCCGTGTCCACGGCATCCGGCACCGCGCCGACCGGTTCGCCGGCCAAGATCCATTGGCCGACCTTGACGTCGACCCGTCCCACACCGAGCAACGTATGATACAGGCCGCCGTGCCGCATGATCAAGATGAGCCCGAGATTGCCGAACCGTCCGGCATAGACGACCCGGCCATCGAACGCTGCGACGACTTCGCCGCCGGGAAGTGCGGCAAGACGCAAACCCTGGCTTTTCGCCGCCGTTCCATCGGTGGCGCCAAAGCGAAGGCTGACCGTGCCGGAGACCGGCATCGTCAGGACCGAATGCGGCGGATCGAAGGCGCGCAATTCGTGCGGTCGGGTCGGGTCGGCCGCCTCCGAGGATAGCGCGGCGGCCTTCGGCAGCGTCGCGCGGGCGCGGGCGACCAGCTCCTTGTCGCGGCGATCGATCGCCGCATCGGCGCGTTTGATCAGATCGGCGACATCGCGCGCGTCATGCCCGAGCCTGGCGCTCTGCGCCTCGCTGCCGGGTTCCTCCGGCATGAGGCGGCGGGTAAGTTCGAGCCGGCGGCCGACCAGTTGCGCCAGATGCTCCCGATCCGTTGCGAGCGCTTCGCGCGCCGCCGCGAGGGCATCCCGCTTCGCGGCGATTTCGCCGCGCAGCGTCGCGACCCGTTCGATTTCACCGGCCAGCGCACGCGCCTCGGCGCGCAGCACCGGGACGGCGGTCCGCAATAGCAGCCCGCCGCGGATGCGATCGATCGGCCGCTCGGCAGCGCCGGCGAACCAGCCCGGACCAAAGCGGTCGGGTGGTTCGCGGGCAACGCGCTCGATCATGCCGAGCAGTCGCGCCTGTTCGACGCGACTTTCGTCGAGACCGCGCTGGCGCCCGTCGGCTTCGCGCTCGAGGAGGATGCTGCCGTGTTCGAGCGCCGCGACCGCCTGCTCGTGCAGCTGCACGTCACCCGCCGCGGCAATGCATTCCTGGCGGACCGCGCCGAGTTCACCCGCAACATTCGCTGCTGCCGCTCGCGCCGGAGAGATTGCCAGCAGCATCAGCGCCGCCGCCGCGGCGGCCGCCCGGATCATCGCCTCATTCGGCCGCACGCCTCGCATCCGAGACGATCAGCGAATGCCCGGTCATCGCCGCCGGCTTGGGCAGGCCGAGAATCTCGAGCAAGGTCGGCGCGACATCGGCGAGGCGGCCGCTCTCGACCCGCGCGACGGCGGCGGGGGCGTTCGCCACGATGAACGGCACCGGGTTGAGCGTATGCGCGGTATGCGGCTCGCCGGTCTCCGGGTCGCGCATCATCTCGGCATTGCCGTGGTCGGCGGTGATGACGAGCGCGCCGCCCGCGGCCTCGACCGCCGCCGCGAGCCGGCCGAGGCAGGCATCGACGGTCTCCACCGCCTTGATCGCGGCGTCGAGCCGGCCGGTATGCCCGACCATGTCGGTATTGGCGTAGTTGAGTACGACGACGTCGAACCGGCCGGACCCGATCGCCGCAACCACCTTGTCGGTCACCTCGGGGGCCGACATCTCGGGCTGCAGATCGTAGGTCGCGACCTTCGGCGACGGCACGAGGATGCGCTCCTCGCCGGCGAACACGGTCTCCCGCCCGCCATTGAAGAAGAACGTCACATGCGCGTATTTCTCGGTCTCGGCGATGCGCAGCTGTGTCATCCCGGCGTGCGAGACGATTTCGCCGAACGTGTCGCTGAGGTCGTCCGGCGGGAACAGCGTGGCGAGAAACCGGTTCAGTTCCTCGGAATATTCGGTGAGGCCGAGCGCGCCGGCAAAGGCGATGCGCTTGTTGCGCGCGAACCCGGAAAAATCGGGGTCGAGCAGCGCGCCGGCAATCTCGCGGATGCGGTCGGCGCGGAAATTGGCGAACAGCACGCCGTCGCCGTCCTGCATGCCGGCGTAGCCGCCAAGCGCCGTCGGCAGCACAAACTCGTCCGTTTCGCCGCGCCCATAGGCGGCCTCGACCGCCTTGACAGCCGTCTCGGCATGCTCGCCGTCGGCCGCGGTCAGCATGCGGTAGGCCTTCTCGACCCGGTCCCAGCGCTTGTCGCGGTCCA
>DASYUS010000299.1:0-6304 GCA_036000945.1 Allostellaceae bacterium | reverse complement strand
GTGGGGCGGCGGCGCCGCGCGGCAAGACGCCGCCGGATCGCCGGCTGTCGTCCAATCAGCGACTAAGCGCTGTAGGATCGCGCCGAGGCAACCCGAGGAGAGGCCCGTCGTCATGCCCCGCATAGTCCGCACCACGGCGCTCTTGTTGCTGATCGGCATTGCGCTGGCTGATCCGGCCCGCTCCGATTCGCTCGAGCGGATCAAGACGATCGTCGTGATCTATGCCGAGAACCGCAGCTTCGACCACCTCTATGGGCTGTTTCCCGGCGCGACCGGCATCGCCAACGCTACCGCCGAACAGCGGACGCAGCTCGACCATGACGGCACGCCGTTGCCCTACCTGACGATTTTCGGGCACGGCGGCAAGCCGGACCCGCGCTTTCCGCGCTTGCCGAACGGGCCGTTCCGGATCGACGCGCCGCCGATCAACATCCGGCTCGACCAGCTCGGGCCGAGCCCGATCCACGCCTTCTACCATCACCAGGAGCAGATCAACGGCGGACGCAACAACATGTTTGCCGCGATGTCGACGGTCGGCGGCTGGACGATGGGCCATTTTGACGGCAGCCGGATGCGGCTGTGGCGGTGGGCCCGAGAATACACACTCGCCGATAATTTCTTTATGGGCGCGTTCGGCGGCTCGTTTCTCAATCACCAATGGCTGGTCTGCGCCTGCGCGCCGCGCTTCGCGCAGGCGCCGGAGGCGATGCGGGTGCGCCTCGACCCGGACGGCAAGCTGACGCGCAAGCCGGGTTCGCCGTCGGCCAAGGACGGCGCCGTCGAAGTGTACAGCGAAGCGGTGCTCGGGGCGCCCAACCAAGTGACGCCCGACGGCTACGCCGTCAACACCACGCAGCCGCCTTATCAGCCGAGCGCCGTGCCGCCCGCTTCCGGGGGCGACCCCGACCTCACCGACCCGAAGGGAACGCCGATCAGCGGCGTGCCGCTGCCGCCGCAGCAGGCGACGACGATCGGCGATAGGCTGTCGGCGAAGGGGGTGGAATGGGCCTGGTATGCCGGTGGCTGGAACCTGGCGCTTGCCGACGGGCGGCAGCCGGCCGGCGCGAAACGCACGGTCATCTACTCGAAAGGCGGAGACAGTCTGGGTTTCCAGCCGCACCATCAGCCGCTCAACTATTTCGCGCGGTTTGCACCCGGCACCCCGGACCGCGCCAAGCACCTCAAGGACGGCGAGGATTTCGTGCATGACATCGACCGCGGGAGGTTGCCGGCGGTGGCGTTCTACAAACCGGTCGGGCGGCTCAGCGAGCATCCGGGCGAGGGCGATCTGGCGGCCGGGGATGCGCACATCGCCGGTCTGCTCGACCGGTTGCGCGGGAGTCCGCAATGGCCCGGCATGATGGTGATCGTCACCTACGACGAAAACGGCGGCTTCTGGGATCATGTGCCGCCGCCGCAGGGGCCGGGCTGGGGCGACCGCTTCGGTCCGGGCTCGCGCATCCCGACGATCGTCGTGTCGCCCTTTGCCCGGCGCGGCTTTATCGACAAGACGAGCTACGATACGACCTCGATCCTCAAATTCATCACCCGCCGGTTCGAGCTGGCGCCGCTCTCGGGCGTGCGCGAGCGGGCCGGCGATCTGACCTCGGCCTTGGATCTCGCGCCCTAGGTCTCTAAGGTGGGCTTCTGACATCATCAGCGGGGGGACCGATGGCGGCCTATTTTGTTGTCGAGCTCGACGTCACCAACATGGAGGCGATGGCGTCCTACCGCGCCGTCGTCCCCGCCACGCTCGCCCAATATGGCGGCCGTTTCCTGACCAGGGGCGGCGCGACAGAGCTGATCGAAGGCGGCCCGGAACCGAAACGGATCGTCATCCTCGAATTCGCCGACGCGGCGGCGATCAAGCGCTGGTACAACTCGCCGGAGTACCAGAAAATATTGCCGGATAGGCTGGCCAATTCGACCGGTCGCGGGTTTATCGTCGAAGGTGTCGCGTAGCGAAACCCATCATCTTCGAGCAAGCGAAAACCGAGGGACCTATGCCGCTGATCGATCACGCCCGACTGACCGCGACCGTGCGGCGGGTTTTTGCCGCCGCCGGCAGCAGCGAAGATGAGGCAGCGATCGTTGCCGACCACCTCGTCGAGGCCAATTTGCGCGGGCATGACAGCCACGGCATCGGGCTCATCGCCAACTACCTGCGCAACCTCGGTAGCGGCAAGGCGGCGACCAACCAAGGGGGCCGCATCGTCTCGGACAGCGGCTCGATCATCGTCTATGACGGCGAGCGCGGCTGGGGCCAGATCGTCGCCCGCAACGCGACCCTCATCGGCATCGAGCGGGCAAAGCGCGACGGGGTTGCGGTCGTTGCCCTGCGCAACGCCCACCATATCGGCCGCGTCGGCACCTACGGCGAGATGTGCGCCGGCGCCGGGCTCGTCTCGATCTCGTTCGTCAACATCACCGACCAGCGCCCGGCGGTCGCGCCGTGGCGCGGCAGCGACGCGCGGTTCGGCACCAACCCGGTGACGGTCGCGATCCCCGGCCCGACACCCGACCGGCCGATCGTCGCCGACATGGCGACGAGCCGGATCGCGATGGGCAAGGTGCGCGTCGCCCGCAACAAGGGCGAACAGATCGCCGAGGGCACGCTGCTCGACGCCGACGGCCAGCCGACGACCGACCCCAACGTCATGTACCGCCGGCCGCGCGGCGCGCTGCTGACATTTGCCGAGCACAAGGGCTACGCCTTGGCGTTCATCTGCGAGATCCTCGCCGGCGCGGTGACCGGCAGCGGCACGATGCGGCCCGAGCGGCAGGACGCCGAGAGCGTCACCAACGGCATGCTGCTCATCGTCATCGACCCGGCGCGCCTCACGGAGCCCGGCTGGCTCAACGACGAGATCCGGGCGATGACCGAGTACGTCACCGCCTCGCCACCGCGCAAGACGGGCGAACCGGTGCTGATCCCCGGCGACCCGGAGCGGCTGATGCGGGCGAAGCGCCTTGCCGACGGCGTGCCGATCGACGACGAGACCTGGCGCGAATTCGCCGCCGCAGCGCGCACCGTCAACGTGCTCGTTGAAGCGTAAAACCGCCCAATACTGTCATCCCGGCGAAGGCCGGGATCTACTGATCAACCGCTCGGGAGTCGGGTTCGTGGATCCCGGCCTTCGCCGGGATGACGGGGATGGAACTATTACCATGAGCGATGACGATCCGTTCCTCTGGCTCGAGGAGGTCGAGGGCGCGGCGGCGCTCGAATGGGTGCGTGGGGAAAACAAGCGCAGCCTTGCCGTGCTCGAAGGCGATCCGCGCTATGCGCCGATGTACCAGGAGGCGCTCGCCGTCGTCACCGCGCCCGACCGCATCCCCTATCCGCGGTTTCTCGGATCGCGCCTCGCCAATTTCTGGCAGGACGAGAGGCATGTCCGCGGCTTGTGGCGGGCGACGAGCCTCGCCTCGTTCGCCGCCGCCGAGCCGCACTGGCAAACCCTCATAGATGTCGACGCGCTGGCCGCCGCTGAGGGACGCAACTGGGTGTTTCAGGGCGCCACGTGCCTGCCGCCCAACTATCGCCGCTGCCTCATCAGCCTCTCCGACGGCGGCAAGGACGCCGCCGAGCTGCGCGAGTTCGACATCGCCGAGGCACAATTTGTCGATGGCGGCTTCTTCCTCCTCGAAGGCAAGCAGAGTGCCACTTGGCTCGATGACGACACGCTGATCGTCGCCCGCGACTGGGGGCCGGGGACGATGACGGCTTCGGGCTATCCGTTTGTCTTGAAACGCCTCGCCCGCGGTGTGCCGCTCGACGAGGCCGAGGAAATGTTCCGCGGGACGCCCGAGGACGTTAGCGTCGGCGCCCGGGTGCTGCGCGACCCCGACGGGACGGCCCGCGGCGTTCTCGTCAACCGCCAGGTCAATTTCTTCGAAAGCGAGCGGTGGCTGCTCACCGCCGCCGCTCGGGTCCGGGTGCCGGTGCCGGCGCGGTCGAGTTTTCGCGGCTTTGTCGCCGGGCAGCTCGTCTTTTCGCTCGAAGAGGAATGGCGGGGGAGGGACCTGCCGACCGGCGCGCTGGTTTCGCTCGATCTTGCCGAGTGCCTGACAGAGCCGGACACCGCGGCGCCGCTGCTGATCCACGCGCCGGGGCCGCGCGAGGCGGTCGAGGAGGTCGCGGCCACCCGCACCCGGCTGTTGGCGACACTCTATCGCATCGTCCGCGGCAGCGCCGTTGCCTATCGCTTCGAGGGCGGGGCCTGGACACCAAAGCCGCTGCCGTTGCCCGACAACGCCTCGGTCCACATCGCCGCAGCCAGCGATCGCGACGACCGGGCGTTTGTCGATGTCGCCGGGTTTCTCAGCCCCAACGCGCTGTGGCTGGTCGAGCCGCAGGATGGGACGGCGACGCCGGTGAAATCGCTGCCGGCGCGGTTCGATGCCGCCGGCAGCACCGTCGAGCAGTTCGAGGCGATCTCGGCCGACGGCACTCCGGTGCCCTATTTTGTTGTGCGGCCGGCGGAAATGCCATTCGACGGCACCGCGTCGACGCTGCTCTACGGCTACGGCGGGTTCCAGGTGTCGATGACACCGTCCTATGCCGGCGTGCTCGGCAAGCTGTGGCTGGAGCGCGGCGGCGCCTATGTCATCGCCAACATCCGTGGCGGCGGCGAGTTCGGCCCGGAGTGGCACAAGGCGGCGCTGAAGGGCGAGCGGCAGCGTGCGTTCGACGATTTCATCGCCGTCGCCGAGGATCTGATCCGCCGCGGCATCACCAGCCCGCGCCGGCTCGGCATCATGGGCGGGTCGAACGGCGGCCTCCTGATGGGCGCGATGCTGACGCAGCGGCCGGAGCTGTTCCGCGCCATCGTCATCCAGGTGCCGCTCCTCGACATGCTGCGCTACCACAAGCTCCTGGCCGGCGCGTCGTGGATGGCGGAATACGGCGATCCCGACCGACCCGATGAGGCCGAATTCCTACGGCGGATCTCGCCCTACCACAATTTGCGGCCGGGGGTGGCATATCCCGAGCCGTTCTTCGTCACCTCGACGAAGGACGACCGGGTGCATCCGGGGCATGCCCGCAAGATGGCGGCGAAGATGGCGGCGATGGGGTTGCCGTTCTTCTACTACGAGAATGTCGACGGCGGCCATTCCGCTGCCGCCAACCTCGAAGAGCGCGCCCGCCGCAACGCGCTCGAATTCACCTATCTGACCCGCAAGCTGATGGATTGACCGGCGGGCCAACCCAGATAGTCTAGCGCCAATTGCTGAACGCCGTTCAAGCCGCGAAAGGATACGACCGATGATCGACAAATTCATGACGGTCTATGCCGGCCATATCGACATCCCCGACCACGGCCAGGACGCGACGCCGGCCAACGAGCGCCGCTACAACAACGACCAGCTCGCCAGCGTCTTCGACAAGACCGAGGCGATCGCCAGGGTGATGGACGAATACGGCTACGACACGCTGTGGCTGGCCGAGCACCATTTCCAGCACGAGGGCTACGAGTGCCTGCCCAACATCCTGATGCTGGCGGTGCATCTGGCGCACGTGACAAAGCAGCTGCGGATCGGCTGCGGCTTCAACATCGCGCCGATGTGGCACCCGTTGCGCCTCGCCGAGGATTACGCGGTCGCCGACATCTTGACCAAGGGGCGCACCGTGTTCGGCGTCGGGCGCGGCTATCACAGCCGCGAGGTCGAGACGTTCGGCAACCCGATCATCGACCAGGAGGCCAACCGCGAGCTGTTCGAGGAGCAGGTCGAGATCGTCTTCAAGGCGTTCAATAACGAGAGCTTCTCGCACGAGGGCAAGCACTACACGATCCCGGCGCGGGTACCCTATCGCGGCTACGACCTGAAAGAGCTGAGCCTGGTGCCGCGCCCGGTCAACATGCCGGTCGAGTGCTGGCAGCCGATCGTCAGCGCCTCGCGGCGCGGCATCGAGTTCATGGTGAAGCACGGCATCAAGGGGCTCGTAGGCGGCGGCGCGGCGATCATGGCCGAGGGTCCGATCCAGGCCTACCAGCGCGTTGCCAACGAGATGGGCCAGAACCTCAAGCTCGGCGAGAATCTGACGATCGGCCTCGCCTTCTACCTGGCAAAGACCAAGGAGCAGGCGGTGCGCGAGCTGAAGCCGCTCTATGAAGAGCACGTCAAGATGTTCGCGCCATTGGGCTTCGTCCCGGGGCTGACGCCGGAGCAGATCGAAGCGGTCAGCCGGCGCGGCGGCTGGGACAAGGCCGGGGTGCCGCCGGTCGAGCACTACATGAAACTGGGCTCATGGTTCGCCGGCACCCCCGACGAGCTGGTCGCCCACCTCAAGGGCTTCGAAGAG
>DASYUS010000298.1:0-3398 GCA_036000945.1 Allostellaceae bacterium | reverse complement strand
CGAGGCCAGCGCCGCCCGCACGCCTTCCAGGCCGATGCCGTATTTGAACAGCGCCATCGGGTTGAGCTCGACGCGCACGGCCGGCGCGGCGGAGCCGCCGATCGTCACCTGCCCGATGCCTTCGATCTGCGATAGCGCCGGCTGCAGGACCGTCGAGGCGGCGTCGAACATCTGGCCGCGGGTCCGGGTGTCGGAGGTCAGCGACAGAATGAGGACCGGCGCGTCGGCCGGGTTGACCTTGCGGTAGGTCGGGTTGGTCCTGAGGCTCGACGGCAAATCGGCACGTGCCGCGTTGATTGCCGCCTGCACGTCGCGCGCCGCGCCGTCGATGCTGCGGCTCAGCCCGAACTGCAGGACGACCCGGCTCGATCCGACCGTGCTGGTCGACGTGATCTCTGTGACGTCGGCGATGACCCCGAGATGACGCTCGAGCGGTGTCGCGACCGTCGCCGCCATCGTCTCGGGGCTGGCGCCCGGCATCTGCGCATTGACGACGATCGTCGGGAACTCGACCTGCGGCAGTGGCGACACGGGCAGCTTGGTGAAGGCGAACAGCCCGGCGAGCGCGACGCCAATCGTCAACAGCGTCGTGGCAACCGGCCGCTCGATGAACGGCGCCGACAGGCTCACGGAGCCGGTTCCTCGGCGTTGAAGAGCCGGCCGAAGCGCCGCCGAGCCGCATGGCCGAGGCGGTCGAAGCCGAGATAGATCACCGGCGTCGTGAACAGAGTCAGCACCTGGCTGAGAATGAGCCCGCCGACGATCGTGACCCCGAGCGGATGGCGCAGCTCCGACCCGGTGCCGGTGCCGAGCATCAGCGGCAGCGCGCCGAACATCGCCGCGAACGTCGTCATCATGATCGGGCGGAAGCGCAGGAGCGAGGCCTGGAAGATCGCCTCGCGCGGCGACTTGCCTTCGTTGCGCTGCGCGTCGAGCGCGAAGTCGACGATCATGATGCCGTTTTTCTTGACGATACCGATCAGGAGGATGATGCCGATGACCGCGATGATGCTGAGGTCGCTGCCGGCGAGCATCAGCGCCAGCAGCGCACCTAGCCCGGCCGACGGCAGCGTCGAGATGATCGTGATCGGGTGGATGTAGCTCTCGTAGAGCACGCCCAGCACGATGTAGACCGTGACGATCGCGGCGAGGATCAGGAGGAGCTCGTTGCCGAGCGCCGCCTGGAAGGCGAGCGCGGCGCCCTGGAAGTGGGTGCTCATGCTGGGCGGCAGGCCGATCTCGGCTTCGGCCCGGCGGATCGCCTCGACCGCCGCGCCGAGCGAGGCGCCGGGAGCGAGGTTGAACGAGATCATCGCCGACGGGAACTGGCCGAGATGGCTGACCGAAAGCGGCGCGGTCTGTTCGATGAACTGTGCGATCGCCGACAGCGGTACCTGGCCGTTGGTGGCGGTTGAGGACGGCAGGTAGATCGAATTGAGCGACGACAGGGATTGCTGAAACGCCGGTTCGGCCTCGAGGATCACCCGGTATTGGTTGGACTGGGTAAAGATCGTCGAGACGATGCGCTGCCCGAACGAGTCGTAGAGTGCGTTGTCGACGGTCGCGGGGGTGATGCCGAACCGGCCGGCCGTCGCGCGGTCGATCAGGACATAGATCGACAGCCCGTTATCGCTGTAGCTGGTCGCCACATCCTCGATCTCGGGGATCCGCTGGAGGCGCTGCATCAGGCGCGGGATCCACAGCGCGAACTCCTCGGGGTTGGCGTCGGTCAGCGCGAACTGGTACTGGCCGCGGCTGACCGTCGCGTCGATCGTCAAATCCTGCACCGGCTGCATGTGGAGGGTGATGCCGGTCACCTCGGCGATCTCGCCTTGCAGCCGGCGGATGATGTCGCTGGCGCTGGTGCGGCGCTCACCGCGCGGCTTCAGATTGATCAGGAAGCGCCCGGCGTTGAGCGTCGCGTTGATGCCGTCCACCCCGATGAACGACGACAGGCTGGCGATTTCGGGGTCCTTGAGGATTGCGGCGGCGAGCGCCTGCTGCCGCTCGGCCATCGCGGCAAACGACACCGCGGGCCCCGCTTCGGAGATGCCCTGGATCAGCCCGGTATCCTGGACCGGGAAGAACCCCTTCGGGATCGCGATGTAGAAGAATACCGTCAATGCCAACGTGGCGACGGCGACAACGAGGGTCAGCGCCTGGCGGTCGAGCACCCAGTTGAGCAGCCTGCCGTATTGCGCGACCACGGCGTCGAACAATTCCTGGCTGCGCCGCGCCACCCGAGACATCCGCTCCGGCGGGCGATGGCGCAGCAGCTTGGCGCACATCATCGGCACCAGGGTCAGCGACACGATCGCCGAGATGAGGATCGTCACCGCGAGCGTGATGGCGAACTCGCGAAACAGCCGGCCGACGACATCGGCCATGAACAACAAGGGGATCAGAACCGCGATCAGCGACACGGTCAGCGAGATGATCGTGAAGCCGATCTGCTGCGACCCCTTGAGCGCCGCCTCCAGCGGCGGGGTCCCCCTCTCGATGTAGCGCGAGATGTTCTCGATCATGACGATCGCATCGTCGACGACGAACCCGGTCGCGATCGTCATCGCCATCAGCGACAGATTGTTGAGGCTGAACCCGGCGAGGTACATCACCGCAAGGGCGCCGACGAGCGACAGCGGCACCGAGAGGCTGGGGATGATCGTCGCCGGGATGCTGCGCAGAAACAGGAAGATCACCAGCACGACGAGAACGACGGCAAGGCCGAGCTCGAACTCGACATCGGTGACCGAGGCGCGGATCGTGTTGGTGCGGTCGGTCAACACCGTGACGTCCACGGCCGCCGGCAAGGCCGCACGCAGCTGCGGCAAGAGTGACTGGATGCGGTCGACGACCTCGATCACGTTGGCGCCGGGCTGGCGCTGGATGTTGAGGATGACCGCCGGCGTGGTGTTCATCCAGGCGGCCAGCTTGGTGTTCTGGGCGCCCTCGACGGCGGTCGCGACATCGGCGAGCCGCACCGGCGCGCCATTGCGGTAGGCGACGATCAGATCGGTGTAGTCGGAGGCCTTTTTCAGCTGGTCGTTGGCGCCGATCGTGTATTGCCGGCTCGGCCCGTCGAAATTTCCCTTGGGCGTATTGACGTTGGCGCTGTTGATCGTGGTGCGCAGATCGTCGATGTTGAGGCCGTAGGCGGCGAGCTGGTGCAGGTTGGCCTGGATGCGCACCGCCGGGCGCTGGCCGCCGCTGATGCTGACAAGGCCGACCCCGCTCAGCTGCGAGATCTTTTGCGCGAGGCGGGTATCGGCGAGGTCTTCGACCTGAGTCAGCGTCAGCGTCTTCGAGGTGAGGCCGAGCGTCAGGATCGGCGCGTCGGCCGGATTGACCTTGGCGTAGATCGGCTGCGCCGGGAGGTCCGCGGGCAGGAAGTTCGAGCC
>DASYUS010000297.1:0-1799 GCA_036000945.1 Allostellaceae bacterium | reverse complement strand
TGACCTGGCGATTTGCCGCGCCGCTGAACCACACTAAGTCCTCGCCGAGCCACGCCTCGTCGACCTTCGCCGCCCAGCGCGCGATGGCGGCGTCGGCCTTGTCGCGCACCGCACACAATTCGGCCCAATCCTCGATGAAATGGTCGCTCTGTCTGATCGGCGTCGCCGGACGCGGCCAGTTGTCGAAGCGGCTCATCCACTGGCTGTCGCCCCACAGGATGTGGACCAGCGTACCGTGCAGGGAATGCCAGAACGCGCCGCCGTCGCGCCGCCGCTCGGCGTCGGAAAGCCGGTTGGCGGCGTCGTAGAGGCGGCGGTTCATCTCGGCGTTGTAGGCCGCCATCGTGCGGACATAGGCAGGGGTGATCATCGGCGCCTCCGATCTCGAAAAGAGATTTTGTTTGCCGTAGCGGCGTCGGCGCAGCAACCTTGATTCGACATCAATCTGGGAATTTGCACCATGCCCGAAGGACAGCGCGCGCGGCCAACGCCGACGCCCGAGACGATGCATTTCTGGGAAGGCACGCGTGCCGGTGAATTGCGCCTGCAGCGCTGCAATTCCTGCCAGAAGGCCTACTTCCCGCCGCGCCCGTTCTGCCCCTCTTGCGCGGCGCGCGAGGTCAGCGTCTTCCGCGCCTCCGGCCGCGGCCGGCTCCACAGCTATGTAATCCATCACCGGCCGGTGCCGGGCTTCACACCGCCTTACGCGATCGCCGTCGTCGAACTCGACGAGGGGCCGCGGATGATGTCGAACATCGTCGATTGCCTGCAGACGCCGGAAGCCCTCCAACTCGACATGCCGCTCGAAGTCGCCTTCGAGAAGATCGACGACGAGATCACCCTCCCCCTCTTCCGCCCGGCGAAGGGTTGAAAAAATGAAACCGAAATCGATCGCCATCGTCGGCGCCGCCGAAACGACCGAGATGGGCCGCATCACCAACCTGTCGCAGATCGGGCTGCACGCCGACGCCGCGCTCAACGCGATGAAGGACGCCGGGATCGGCCCGAAGGACATCGACGGGATCGCCACGGCCGGCGAGACGCCGGTGACGGTGGCGCATTACCTCGGCATCACGCCTCGCTGGGTCGACGGCACCGCAGTCGGCGGCTGCTCGTTCATGATCCATGTCCGCCATGCCGCGGCGGCGCTCGAAAGCGGCCTGTGCAAGACGATCCTGATCACCCACGGCGAGAGCGGCCGCTCCGGCATCGCGCGCTCGCGCCCGGCAGTGTCGCCGGGGAGCCTCGCCGGCCAGTTCGAGCTTCCATACGGGCCGATGGGGCCGCCGACGCTCTTCCCGATCCCGGTGCTGCGCTACATGAAGACCTATGGCGTGACGCACGAGCAATTGGCGATGGTCGCGGTCGTGCAGCGCGAATGGGCGGCGAAAAACCCGCGCGCCACCTTCAAGGACCCGATCACCGTCGACGACGTGCTCAACTCGCGGATGATCGCCTACCCGTTCCGCCTCCTGCAGTGCTGTCTCGTCACCGACGGTGGTGGCGCGCTCATTCTGACGACGGCCGACCGGGCCAAGGATTTCCCGACCAAGCCCGTCTACCTGCTCGGCACCGGCGAGTCGGTCGAGACGCCGATGGTCAGCCAGATGGAGGATTTTACCAGCTCGCGCGCCTTCCGCGTCGCCGGCGCCAAGGCCTTCGAGGAGAGTGGCATCACCCACAGCGACGTCGATCACCTGATGATCTACGACGCCTTCGCCCATCTGCCGATCTACGGGCTCGAGGACCTCGGCTTCTGCAAGCCGGGCGAGGCGGCGGGGTTCATCCGCGAGCGCAAC
>DASYUS010000296.1:0-14590 GCA_036000945.1 Allostellaceae bacterium | reverse complement strand
CTTGGCAAAGCCATACACCATGCTGAGGCCCAGCCCCGTCCCTTTCCCCGGCTCCTTGGTGGTGAAGAACGGCTCCATCGCACGTTCGATGATATCGGGCGGCATGCCGGTCCCGGTATCGGTCATCGACAGCATCACATAATCGCCGGGGACAACTTCCGGATGCAGCGCCGCATAGTGCTCGTCGAGCTGCGCATTGGCCGTTTCGATCGCCAGCGTGCCGCCATTGGGCATCGCATCTCGCGCATTGATCGCGAGATTGAGCAGCGCATTCTCGACCAGCGAGGGATCGACCCGCGTTTGCCACAATCCGTCCATCAGGTTCGTCGTGATGCTGACCCCCTCGCCGAGCGTCCGATGCAGGATCGCAATCGCCCGCGGCAGATTTGCGTTCAGATCGACGGTTTGCAGGCTGAGCGGTTGCTGGCGCGCAAAGGCGAGCAGCCCGTGCGTCAGCTCCGCGCCGCGCAATGCGCTGCTGAGGATCTCGCTCGTCAGCTCGGCCTGCTCGGCATTGCCCTTTACCGCTTCGAGCAGCAAATCGCCGTTGGCGACGATGACGCCGAGCAGGTTGTTGAAGTCGTGAGCAATACCGCCGGTCAGTTGGCCCATCGCCTCCATTTTTTGCGTCTGGCGAATTTGCTGCTCCATCATCCGGCGCTCGGCCCGCCCAGCCGCCTCGCGCATTTCACGCTCGATCGCGGGGATGAGCCGCGTCAGCCGTCCCTTTGCGATGAAGTCATGTGCCCCGGCCTGCATCGCCGCGACGGCTGCTTCTTCGCCGACCGTGCCCGAGACGATGATGAACGGCAGGTCGTGCTGCATTTCCTGGAGTAAGGCGAGTGCATCGCTGGCGCTGAATTGCGGCATCGCCCAATCGGACACCACGACATCCCAGGCCTGACCCAACGCTGCCATCATCGCTTGCCGGGTCTCGACGCGCTCGAAGACCGGCGCGAAGCCGCGGCGGCGCAGCTCGCGCAGCAACAGCTCGGCGTCGTCGTCGCTATCCTCGACGATCAGGACTCGCAGTGGTTTCGGCATTACCGATGGCTCCTGCAACTGGCGGCTGCTCGTTCAGCACCAGCCAGTAGAGACCAAGCTGGTGCGCCGCCTCGACGAACTGCGCGAAGTCGACCGGCTTCCGGACGTAGCTGTTGGCGCCCAGATCATAGCTGGTGACGATGTCGCGCTCCTCGCGGCTCGTCGTCAAAATGATGACCGGAAGCCGCTTGGTTGCGTCTTCGGCACGAATACGGCGCAGAACCTCGAGGCCGCTGATTTTCGGCAGGTTGAGGTCGAGCAAGACCGCATGCGGCAGCGCGAGAGGGTCGCGGCCGGCATGCGGTCCTGTCGCAAACAGGTATTGCAGCGCTGCCTCGCCGTCGGTCACGACCACCAGATGATTGATGATATTGCTGCGGGCGAAGGCGCGGCGCGTGAGCTCGATGTCGTCGGGGTTGTCCTCGACCAAAAGCAGCGTGTTTTCCCCGTTGCTCATCCCTTGCCCCCGTTCGGATTCGGCAGCGTCCAGAAGAAGGCGGCGCCCTTGCCGATTTCCGACTCGGCCCAGACGCGTCCGCCGTGACGGTCGACGATGCGCCGCACGGTGGCCAGGCCGATCCCGCTGCCGGGGAACTCGGCAACCGTATGCAGCCGCTGGAACGGCGCAAACAACCGATCGGCGAAGGCCATGTCGAACCCGACCCCGTTGTCGCGGACGATAAAGGTGATGTCTTCGGCGTCGCGACGGGCGGCAAATTCAATCGTCGGCGATGCGGTCGTGGCGGTGAATTTCCAGGCATTGCCCAGCAGGTTTTCGAGGAGCGCCCGCAACAGCCCGGGATCGCCGTCGGCGGAGAGGCCGTCGGCGATCCGGGTGTTCACCCGGCGATCGGGCTCGGCCCGTTGCAGGGCGCCGATGACCGAATGCCCCACTGTCGAGAGATCGACGAGCTGGCGCCGCAACGGCGCCCGCCCGACCCGCGACAGCTCCAGCAGATCGTCGATCAGCTCGCCCATGCGCTGCGCCGCGGCGCGCACCCGGCGCAGGTAATCTTGCGCCTGGCCGTCCAGCCCCTCGCCGTAATCTTCGAGGAGCGCCTGGCTGAACCCGTCAATGCTGCGCAACGGCGCGCGCAAATCATGCGACACCGAATAGCTGAAGGCCTCGAGCTCGTTGTTCTTGCGCTCCAGCTCCTCGACCAGCGCCGCGCGGGCTTCGGCCACTTCGCGGGCGGTGCGTGCCTCGGCCGCCTCCAGCTCCTTGCGCAGCAGCTCTTCGCGGATCTGCCGGTTCTCGTCCTCAAACTGCCTGCGCCGCATCTGGGCGAGCACCCGCGCCCGCAGCACCTCGAAATCGCTGGATTTGGCGATGTAGTCGTCGGCGCCGGCGCCGAGGCCGCGGATCATCACGTCGCGGTCTTCGAGCGCCGTCAGCATGATGATCGGGGTGTCGCGCAGCGCCGGCGCGGCCTTGATGCGGCGGCAGGCTTCCTCGCCGCCGATCCCGGGCATCAAGAGGTCGAGCAGGATGCAGTCAACCGGTTGAACCGCCAAGAGGTCGAGCGCCTGCTCGCCGGAGCGCGCGAGCACCACTTCGTACCCGGCGCCGCGCAACGCGTCGGCGAGTATTTGGAGGTAGGTCTCGCTGTCGTCGACCGTCAAAATCCGCTTTGGCGCGTTGAGGCTTGCGGCGACGTCGCGGCCGCGCCGCGTGCCGGCGCTGCGCAGCATCGCAGTCAGTCGGGCGAGGATGATCGCGGTATCTTCTTCTTTCCGCACAAAGGCGTCCGCCCCAGAATCGAGCGCACGCAGCTCTGCACCCCCATCCTCCGAACCGGTGAGCAGCAGGCATGGCGTGCCGCGCAGCGCGGCGTCCAGCCGGATCCGGCGGATTACCGTGGCGCCATCGGCGCCGGGCAGGACGCCATCGACGATGATCGCGGCGGGCCGCAGCTCGGCCGCCATGCGCAACCCCTGCTCGCCGGTGCCGGCAATGACGACGCGATAGGAGGCCGCTTCGAGCGCGCCCCGCAGCGCCTCGCGGAAGGTAATGCTGTCGTCGATCACCAGGATCGTTTCCTCGGCCGGAGAAGCCACGCCCTGGTTGCGTTTCATTAGGGCCCGCGCCCGCGCGATCAGGTAGGACGCTTCGTAGGGTTTGCCGACGTACTCGTCGGCGCCGGTTCGCATGCCGCGCACGCGATCCTTCACCTCGGCCTCGGTGGACAGCAGGATGACCGCGGTATCGCTTGCGTCCGGGGCAGCTCGGATCTCCGACAGCAGCTCGATGCCGTCGCCGTCCGGCAGCAGCACGTCGAGAATGACGAGCGGGAACCGATCGACTGCCAGAAGCCGGCGAGCCTCGGCGAGGCTGGCGCAGGTGGTTGCGGCGAGACCGGCCGCGCCCAGCGTTTCCATCAGGTCCATCCTGACGGTCAGGCTGTCGTCGACGATCAGGATCGCCGCGCTCATGCCCGCCCTTCGAGCGTCGCAGCGGTCAAGGCGCCCAGCGCGGGGCCGATCTCCTTGAGCGCGAGAACGCGTTCGGCGGCACCGAGCGCCACCGCCTCCCGCGGCATGCCATAGACAACCGAACTCGCCTCGTCCTGGGCGATCGTCAGCCCGCCGGCCCGGCGGATGTCGAGCAGTCCGGCGGCGCCGTCGCGTCCCATCCCGGTCAGCAGCACCGCCGCCGCCGTCCGGCCGTATTCGCGCGCCACCGATTCGAACAGCAGATCGACCGACGGGCGGCAGCTGTGCCGCTCGGGGTCGTGCGTCAGGCGCAGCCGGCCGTCGCGGACGACCAGATGCCGGCCGGGCGGCGCCATCACCACCCGGCCGCTCGCCGCGGCGACCGAATCACCGTCCTGCGGGAACGTCACCCGCCGGCTGGTCTGGCCGTCCAGCCAATCCGTGAACGAGGTCCCGAACGGCTCGTTGATGTGCAGGACGATCAGGATCGGCAGCCGAAAGGTCTCCGGCAGCCCGTGCAACAGCTCGAGGATCGCGCCCGGGCCGCCGGTCGAGGCGCCGATGGCGAGGATCGCGGCGCGACCCGCCGCGGTTGCCGCCGCGGCCGCCGCCAGCGGCCGATCGAGTCGCGCCAGCCGCAGGCGCGGGTGGGTGATGACGCGGATTCGCGCCACCAGCTTCACCTGCGCAATGAACCGGCGTTCCCACACTCCGTCGGGTTCGTCTCCCCTAGGCTTCTCCAGCGCGTCGACCGCGCCGGCGGCGAGCGCGTCGAAGGTCTTGAACAGCTCGCCGCGATTGAACGATGACGAGACCACCAGGATCGGGGTCGGGCAGTGCGCCATGATGTATTCGGTGGCGGCAAGACCGCTCATCACCGGCATGATCATGTCGATCGTCGCCACGTCGGGCCGCAGCCTGCGGCACAGCTCGATCGCCGCCTTGCCGTCGGCCGCCTCACCAACCAGCTCGATCTCCGGGTCGGCCGACAGCACCTCGCAGAGACGCTGACGGACGGTCAACGAATCTTCGGCCACGAGGACGCGGATCTTCGCCATCGCCTACCCGATCAGCGGCCGGATCATCGCCAGCAACTCGGCCTGGTCGAATTCACCCTTGGCGATGTAGCCGCGGGCGCCGACGTCGCGTCCGCGCTGGCGATCCTCAGGCGCGGCCCGCGAGGTGACGAGCACGGAGGGGATGTCGTGCAAGGCGGGGTCGGCGCGGGCACGCTCGACAAAGCCAAACCCGTCAAGGCCGGGCATCTCGACATCGACCAGGAACAACGCGTAGCGCTTGCGCCGCGCGATTTCGAGCGCCTCTTCGGCCGAAACCGCGAGATCGACCTCGTACCCGGCCGATTCGAGAATGCTTTGTTCGAGCATGCGGGTCGTCAGCGAATCGTCGATGACGAGCACGGGGGGACGTAGCCGCTCGGCTTCCGGCTCGGCCGAATCCTGCCGGCGCGCCGCAGCAACGAGCCCTTCCGGGCTCAGCACCAGCTGCGGGCTGCCTTCGGCATCGACCAGCGCGCCGGCTACGATCGGCCCGGCCGGCGCCAGTTCGGGCAGTGGGCGCACGACGGTTGGGGTCGTGCCAAGCAATCGATCGACGCCGACAGCCGCCGTGCCGCCGGAAGCGGTGACGACGATGATGGTCGGCCATTTCCGGCCAACCGGCAGCCGGCGACCGTCGAAAACCCGCGGCAACCACAGGAACGGGATCGCCGCCTCTTCGTGCAGGACCGAAGCGCCGGTCGCGCTGCGCGAGACATTGTCTGCGCCGAGCAGCAGCGCGGCACGAACCGCGTCGAGCGGCAACGCCGCGGTGGCGCCGCCTGCCTCCACGATCAACGCCTCGATCGACGCGAGCGAGAGCGGCACCGCCAGCTCGAATGTGGTGCCCTGGCCGGGCTCCGTCGCCACATCGACGGTTCCGCCGAGGCGCTCGCCGGCCTCGCGCACGATATCGAGACCGATGCCGCGGCCGGCGATCTCGGTCACCGCCGCGGCGGTGCTGATCCCGCCGCGCAACAGCAGGGCGATCAGCTCCTGCGCGCTGAGCCGGGCCGCCGCCGGTGCGGCCAACCCGCGCCGCATCGCCACCCGCCGCACCGCGTCGAGATCGACGCCGCCACCGTCGTCGCGGCAGGAAAAGACGATCCGGTTGCCGCGCCGCGCGATGTCGAGAGCGATCCGGCCGACCGGGGGCTTGCCGGCGGCCTGGCGCACGCTTGCAGGTTCGATGCCGTGCGCGACGCCATTGCGGACGATCTGCACCAGCGCGCCTTGCACAACGGCGAGAATGTCGGCGTCGAGCCTGATCGCACTCCCCGTCGCCTCGAACACGATCGGCTTCGACAAGGCCTGCGCGGTGTCGCGGGCGACGCGCTCCAGCACGTTGAAAAGGCTCGCGGCGTCGGCCAGGCGCAACTGCTCGGCGGCCTCGCGCACTTGGCGCAGCTCGCGGTCGATCTGGTCGACGGCGGCGCCGAGCCGACGCTCGATACCGTCGACGCTGCGCCGCAACTCGTCGGCCATCGCAAATGTCGCCTCGCCGGCAGCCACGGATTGCCGCAGCGGCTCCGATGGACGCCGCGGCCGCAGCTGCTCGGCAACGAGGTCGGCGAGGTGGCGCGCCTCCCCGAGCGCATGGCGCGTGGCGCGCAGCCCGTTGAGCAGCGCGTGCGTCTCACCGACGCCGTCGAGCAGGGCGTCCATTTCGGCGATCTCGGCGCGCACCGTGCGTATCGGTTCCTCGCGCAACCGGCCGGCAGTGGCCGCCGCGGCGAGATCGGGCGGCGCCGCGTCGGGCCGGCCGGGCGCATCGAGCGCGACAACCCGGCCGGTGATCGCGTCGAGGTGGTGCAGCACTGCGTCGATGCTGTCGCGCGACACGGCGCCCGCCGCTGCACGAAACGGCGCCAGCGCGTCTTCGATCGCGTGCGCGCCGTCGGCGATCTCCGGCTGCCTGACGACGCGCGCGGCCCCCTTGAGCGTATGGGCGAGCCGCAACAGGCGCTCGACCTGTCGGGGGCTGCCGCTCTTTTCGAGATCAAGGACGGCTGCACCCGCCTGGTCGAGGATCTCGCGCGCCTCGAGCCGGAAATAGCGATAGGGGTCGTCGGCCATGATCTACGCCGCGGCGCGCTGCGGCCGGATGATGCGCGCCAGGTCGGTCGACAGATGGGCCAGCTCCGAGGCTGTCTGCAACGTCTGGCCGGCGCTCGCCTCGGTCTCCCGCGACGCCTGGGCGACGTTGGCGATCGCGATGTTGACCTGCTCGACGGCGGTGCTCTGCTGCTTGGTGGACAGCTCGATCTCCCGCGCGGCATCGGTCGTCGTCGTCACCAGGTCTGAGATGTGGCGAAAGCCGGAGGCCACCTGGCCGAATTGCTGCGATCCGGCATCGACCGCTTTCGAGCCGGTTTCGGTGGCCATCACCGTCGTGTTGACGGCGCTGCGCACATCGTCGATCAGGGTGCGGATTTCCTTGGTCGAGCCGCCGACCCGGTCTGCCAGCTTGCGAATCTCGTCGGCAACGACGGCGAAGCGCTTGCCGCCATCGCCGGCGCCGGCGGCTTCGATCGTCGCGTTGATCGCCAGGATGTTGGTCTGCTCGGCCAATTCGGAGACGATGTCGAGCACCGCGCCGATCTGTTGCGATTTTTTGCCCAGCTCCAGCATGTAGGCGACGATCTGGTCGACCTGGCGGCGGATGCCGCCGATCGCCTCCTGGGCGAGATCGACTGCCCCCTGGCCGGAGCGCGCGCCGCCCGCGGTCTGTTCGGCGATCTGCGCGACGCGCTGGGCGCTCTCGGCGATCTGGCGCGAGGTGGCGAGCAGCTCGGTGATCGTCGTGGTGATCTCGCTCATCGCCGTCGCCTGCTCGCGCGAGCCGGTCGCCTGCTGATTGGCGGCCGCCTGCAATTCCGCCGACGAGCTTTGCACATGGCCGACCGCCGTGCCGATCTGCCGGGTCACCGAGGCAACGATCAGCCAGCCGATCGCCGCGACGGCAACGATCCCGGCGAGACCGCCCCACAGGATGATCGCCAGTGTCCACTGGGCGCTTGATTTGGCTATCGCCGCCCGCGTCTTGAGCAGAACTTGCTCTTCTCGTTCGGCCTCGCCGACGATAGTGCGAACCTGGTCGGTTATCGCCTTGCCCTTGTTGGTGGCGACCAGCTTGGCGGCAGCGTCGCCCCCTTCGCTCCGACGCAGGTCGATGACCTGCTGCTGAAAGGCCAGGCTTGCGGCGATGAGCGGCTGTATCGCTGCCAGTCGGCGCTGTTGATTGGGGCTGTCGGCGGTAATCTGTCGAGCTTCCTCGAAATGCGTTTTGATCTCCCCCAACGCCAACTGATGCGGCTCCAAAAACGCCTCGGCCCCGGTGATGGCATAGCCGCGCATCCCGGTCTCGGCATCGATGAGATCGGATAGGAGATCGGCGAGCTTCTCGCGCACTTGATAAGTGCGGTTCACCAGCTCGTCGTTCTCGACGAGGTCGTTGGTGGTTCGGTAGGCGACCCCGGCGATCAGCAGCAGGCTGAGCACCGCCAGCCCGTAACCAAGCACCAGTTTCTTTGCGAACGTCCAATTTCCGAACATCGCTTCAGTCTTCCCCTGGACCAAGGTTCGTCGCGACCAGCCGCCTGACGGCTTCGAGAACCGAGGGGAGGTGCACGATCGGCCGCATCGGCCCTGGCAAACGGGCGAAATGCCGGACATGCGGCTGCGGGCCGTCGCCCGCCGTGCTGGCGACGATCGCGTCGAGCGCGATGCGCAAGTGACCGTCGACGGCCGCCAGCGCGAAGGCGACCGGCTCGGCCGCCGCCATCGCCAGCCAGCGGACCGCCTCCGCCTCGTGCCCGAGCAGCACCGCCAGGTCCCAGACCGGCACGATCGTCCCGCGGAACCCGGCAATGCCGAGGAGCGCCGGCGTGCTGCCGGGAAGCGGGGTGATCCTGCGCTCGGCAAAGAGGCCGGCGATCTCCGACAGCCGCAGCGCGTACGGCTCAGCGCCGATCCGTACCGCCAGCAGATCCTCGCTCGCCGGCGGAGCGGGCGCGCGTGCCTCGGCAAACGACCGGTCGAAGGCGTCGCGCAGCGCCGCCACCCGGTCGGTGAACAGCAAGCCGGCGTCGCTCATGGCGTGCCGCCGCAATCGCGCCACGACGCTTCGCAAAGCGTCAGCAGGGCGCCGCGGCTAAAGCCGCCGCCAAACAGCAGCAGCCGGGAAGGGTCTTCGCGATTCAGTAGAAGCCGCGCCTGGCCGAGCCTGCGCCGGGCGGCGTCGCGATCCCCGGCGCGCCGCGCCAGCAACCCAAGGTGGAGCCACGGCATGGCAAATCCGGCGTCGAGGTAGCAGGCGATCTGGTCGTGCTCGACCGCACCGGCGTCGTCCCCGGCAACCTCGCGGCACAACGCGAAAACATAGTGGGCGCCGGCGTTGAGCTCATCGACCGCGAGAAGATCGCAACAGGCTGCTTCGGCAGCGCCCGGCTGACCGCTATGCACGAGCAGCGTCGCGGTCAGGAGGAGCACATCGGGGTCGCGGGCCGATGCCGTCGGCAGCTGCCGGACAAGCGCAAGCGCCTCGGCGAAACGGTCCGTGCGCAACATGTCCAACGCTGCGGCAAGATCCCAGCTCGGCGGTGGCGCCGGTTCGGGCTGCCGCGGCGGCTGTGGCGCCGCCGCCAGCGCGGCGACGCGATCGCTCGCGGCTCGGATCACCTCAATCCAGGCATCGCCGACACTGACAGGCTCGCCGCCGCCGGGCGGGCCCACCGCCGCCACTGTTTGTGCTGGCAGCGGACCGGCGGCTTCGAGGCCGTGCTTTCGCTGATAGTAAAACGTGCCGTGCGTATGCCGGAGATGAAAATCGTCGGAAAGTCCGCGCAGCGTCTCGGCGTGGCCAAGAAACAGATACCCGCCCGGCTTTAGCGCCCGGACGATCCGCTGCAGCAGCGCCCGCGCCTGTTCCGGCGCAAAATACATGACGACATTGCGGCACAGGATGACGTCAAACGAGGCCGGTTGCCACAAAGCCGCGTCGTCGCTGGCGAGGTTGCGCTCCTCAAAGCGAACCGCGGCTCGGACCGCCTCGTCGAGGACCAGGTCGCGGCCGTCCGGGCGAAACCACTTGCGCTGCAGCTCCAGCGGGGTCTCCCGCAATGCCCAGGCGGAATAGCGCGCTTGGCCGGCTCTCTCCAGCGCCGCGGGATTGAGGTCGACCGCCCGAACCTCGATGTTCCACGCCGGGTCGAGCATCATCTCGCGCAGCAGGATCGCGACCGAATAGGCCTCCTCCCCCGATGCGCAGCCAGCCGACAAGATGCGCATTGTCTTCTCGCCGGCGCGCTGCATCCGTTCCGGCAGGACGATCTCGGCAAGCGCATGGAACTGTTCATTGTTGCGGAAGAAATAGGTCTCGCCGACGGTCAGTTCTCGGGCTAGCGCGGCCGGCTCGGCCGTGGCCGTCCGGATTTCGAGATCGCGCAGATAGGCATCGGCGGAGACTCGGCATCGGGCCAGCCGGCGGCGCAACACCTCGCCGAGAAACTCCAGCCTCGTGTCGTCGAACGCCAGTCCCAGACGGTCCGCAACCGCACCCCGGAAACGCTCGATCTCGCAGCGTCCGGCGGCTTCAGTCACGCCGGAGCCCCCATCGCGCCGAGTTCGTCGAGCAAGGCTTCGGGGATGATGCGCATCGTGTCGAGCAGCAGCAACAGCTCGCCGTCGAGGGCGCGCAACGCCTCCAGTGCGTTGCCGGCGGCGTTCTGCATGAGCGGCGGCAACATTCCCAGCGCCGCCGGATCGAGCGAGCGGATGCCGATCACGTGCTCGACCGCGAGTGCGATCGTTCTGCGGTCGACCGCTAGCGTCACCAGACGCGTGCAGCGCGAACCGCTGCCGCCGAGCAGCAGCCCGGCGTCGACCACCGGAACCGGCGCCCCGCGAATGATGCACAATCCAAGCAGAAATTGCGGCATGCCGGAAAGCGGCTCGATCGGCAGAGGCCGCATGACCTCGACAACGCGATCGACGGGCAGCGCGCACAGAACGGCCGCTACGCGGCAGAGCAGCCACACGGTCGCATCAAGACGAGCATGCCGACACCCATTTCTGCCAAAGGGTCCTATCGCGTGGAAACCTCTACTTCTAATAGCTGAAATATATATAAAAAAAGGTAAATGCGCTGTCAATCTGTTCCGATTGTCGGTACCCCAATGCGCCTCGGGCCGGGGGCCGTGCGGCGCCGGTCTTGCCGAAGCGGCCTCGGCGAACCATCTCCGGCTATACGTTGCAATCCGGCCCTTCAGCGGTTAGACATGCGGCCCCGACCCGGGACCAAACGCGCGAAAGCGCCTCGGACGTACCCGGCAAGGCCAGGGTCAGACGCAAGCTATTTGATGCGCCCGTAGCTCAACTGGATAGAGCACCAGACTACGGATCTGGGGGTTAGGGGTTCGACTCCTCTCGGGCGCGCCATTTTTTTCAAAACGCGGCTGTTCACCGGCGACGACCGACTGCGGCGACCAATTGGCGGTTCGGCGGCGCGGCAAGTCGACGCTATCCCGGCCAAGCGGGATCGAGTACAAAATGACGCGCTACTTGCGTCCGCTTGCGCGGACCGAGCTTTGGGGAGGAATCGTCATGGAGCAAAAGCCAGTTACCGATCGGCGCGGCTTTTTGGCCAGGCTGGGCGTCGCCGTGAGCGGGGCGGGGCTCGCCGGAGCCGGCCTCGTCGCCGGCCCGCGGATCATCCAGGCGGCGCCCGAGCCGGCCAAGGGTAAGATCCCCGACACGCCGTATAAGGTCGGCCACATGACCTTCCTGACCAGCGCCGCCGCGGTGCTCGGCGAGCCGTCATTGAAGGGCCACACGATGGCGGCCGAGGAGATCAACGCCCAGGGCGGCCTGCTCGGCAAGCGCAAGATCGAGACGATCACCGCCGACGAGGCGGCCGGCACCGACGCCAACGTCAAAGAACTTCGGCGGATGAAGCTCGAAGGCAAGATCGACCTGTTCACCGGCATCATCTCCAGCGCCAACACGCCGGCGCTCGGTCCGGTGGCGGAAGAATTGTCGCTGTTGACGATCTTCACCGACGGGTGCACCGACTTCCTGTTCGACAAGGCGGTGCCCAATCCGAAATTCACCTTCCGGATTACCAACATCCAGTCGGCGGATGGGATCACCGCGGCGGTCGGGGTGGCGCAGACTTGGCCGCAAGTGCGCAAGATCGCTCATATCCACCCCGATTACAGCTATGGGCGCAATGCCGCCGAGCATTTCACCTTGGCGCTCGAACGGCTGATCCCCGGCACCCAGATCGTCTCGGAGAGCTGGCCCAAGCTCGGCACCACCGACTTCACCGCGCACATCACCAAGATCATGTCGTCGAACCCCGATCTGCTGATCTCGTCGGTCTGGGGCGGCGACTATGTCGCGTTCTACAAGCAGGCCCTGCGCTATGGCCTGTTCGACAAGATGAAGGTGGCGAGCACGATCGCCTTCGGGGTGGCGCCGCACGCGATCGGCAAGGACCACCCGGAAGGCGTCCTCGCCGGCGTCCATTCCAACTACCACTTCACCTACCCGGGCGGCGATCGCTGGCCGCTGAACAAGACCTTCGTGCAGAAGTATTACGAGCGCTGGAAGGAATACCCGAACTTCCAGTCGGAGGGCGCCTATGTCGCGCTGCATTTGCTGCAGCGGGCGATCGAGCGGGCCAATAAATTGATCGGCGGCTGGCCCGATGACGAAGCGATCATCAGCCAGCTCGAAGGGCTCGGCATGGATACCCCGTCGGGCTACCTGTACATGCGGCCCGATCACCAGGCCTACAAGGACGCAGTGACCGGGTTCAGCAAGAACCTGCCGCAGTACGAGTTCGCCGCCTGGGACCCCGACCGCATCATCACGATCCCGATCCGCAACATCACCGCGCCGATGGGCTGGCCAAAGCCCGGCACCAGCCACAACGAGTCGACCGCAGCGGCCAACTGGATCAAGACCACCTGGCCGAAGGCAAGTGCCTAACGTTGCGCCCTGTCTGAGACGCTGATAGGCCGCCGCGCCCACGCAACGCGGGTGCGGCTGGTCGTCGACGAAAATCTCGAGACGCCGCGGGATTGCTGAAGGGGAGACCGGTGGCGATCCTCGCCGTCCAAATCCTGAATTCGCTGCTCTATGCCTCGGTGCTGTTTCTGATAGCGGCGGGGCTGAGCCTGATTTTCGGAGTGATGCGGATCGTCA
This sequence comes from Allostellaceae bacterium, assembly GCA_036000945.1. Taxonomy (GTDB): domain Bacteria; phylum Pseudomonadota; class Alphaproteobacteria; order ATCC43930; family CGMCC-115725; genus DATARH01. Next base: position 1,850 of record DASYUS010000296.1, on the reverse strand, counting down.
ACCTGGCGCATGGCAGCCTTTACGCGGTCGGCGCCTATGCGACCGCGTGGCTGATCGGGCGCGGCATCGGCTATCACGTGCCACTCGGCTGGCTGTTCCTGATGATCCCCCTCGGCGCATTAGCGGTCGCGATCGTCGGGATGGTCATCGAACCCCTGCTGCTGCGGCCGTTCTACCGTCGGGCCGAGGAATACCAGTTGCTGGTGACCTTCGGCCTGTTGCAGATCCTCGAAGACCTGATGCGGCTGATCTGGGGCGGCACGCCGCTGTCGGCCGACACGTTGATGGACGCCTTGCCGATCATTCATGTCGGCGGCTTGTTCTACCCGGCCTACAATCTCGTCGTGATCGGCGTCGGCATTGCCGCGGCGGTCGCGCTGTGGATCGGCATTTACCACACCAAGTTCGGCGTCATGCTGCGGGCGACCTCGCAGGACCGGCGGATGGCCTCGGCGCTCGGGCTGAATGTCGGAATGATCTATGTGATGGCCTTCGCGATCGGCTGCTTCATGGCCGGGCTCGGTGGCGCCATCGTCGTGCCGACCCAGGCGGCGGTGCTCGGCATGGGGGTTGATGCGCTAGTCATCGCCTTTGTCGTGGTCGTTATCGGTGGCCTGGGCAGCCTGAAGGGGGCTTTGGTCGGCGCTGTCGTCGTCAGCTTCGTGCGGACCGCCGGCATCCAGTTCTTCCCCGAACTGGAACTGGCGGTGCTGTACCTGATCGCCGCCGGGGTGTTGCTGGTCCGGCCAACCGGGTTGTTCGGCACCGCCTGATGACGGTTATCGCCAACGCCGTCCGCGAGCGCTCGCTGCCCTTCCTTGCCGCCATGGCCTTCGCGGTGCTGGTGGCGCTCGCTCTGGTCCCGGCGGTATTCGAGACCTACCAGGTCCAATTGATGATCTACGGCGTCGTCATGGCGATCGCGGCGCTGGGGTTCAACCTACTGCTCGGCTACACCGGCCTCCTGTCGTTCGGCCATTCCGCCTATTTCGGCGTCGGCGCCTATACGGTCGCCTTGGCGGTGGCGCATCTCGGCCCGCACTCGATGGAGTTTTACCTGGCGGTCGGGATCCCGGTTGTGGCGCTGACCTCGGCTCTATTCGGCTACATCTGCGTCCGCCACACGCAGATATTTTTTGGCATCCTGACTTTGGCGATCTCGCAGGTAATCTACAGCCTGGCGCTGAAGCTCTATTGGGTGACCGGCGGCAGCGATGGGCTGCGAGTGCCGCGCCCGACCCTGTTGTTGGGTCTGTTGAGCTTTTCCGGACCGCACGGGTTCGAGAGTTTTGTGTTCTTCTATTACTATTACGTGCTGGCGATCTTCGCGATATGCGTCCTCTTGATGTGGGTCATCGTCCATTCGCCGTTTGGCAAGGCGTTGCAGGCGATCCGCGACAACGAGGTGCGGGCGCGGTTCCTCGGCCTGCGCATCCGCCGCTTTCGCTGGATTGCCTTCCTCGTTTCCGGGACCTTCACCGGCGTCGCCGGCATATTGTGGGTGCCGCTCAACGGCCTGACGACGCCCGAGGTGCTGTACTGGACGTTTTCCGGCGAGATCGTGTTCACCGCCCTGCTCGGCGGCTTCCGCAACTTCACCGGCCCGATCGTCGGCGGTCTGGTCTTCACCTATCTGAAGACTTACGCGGTGGCGATCACCGAATACTGGCAACTGTTGTTGGGCGTCGTGCTGGTGACGATGGTGTTGGTGTTGCCGACCGGCATTGTCGGCGCGCTGACGCGGGCGACGCGCCGACTTGCCGGAGGGAAGCCATGACCGTCCTGCTCAAGACGGTCGATCTGCGCAAGCAATTCGGCGAGACCCGCGCCTGCGACGGGCTCAACTTCAT
>DASYUS010000295.1:0-6235 GCA_036000945.1 Allostellaceae bacterium | reverse complement strand
CGAAGCCGGCACCCCGCTCAGGGAGGCGACCGGGAATTGGCGGTGACGCGCTTGACCCGCGGTTGGCTGTTCGCCGCGAGCGTGCTACCGGCCATAGCCCGGAGGGTACGGGTAGCCGTAGGCTCCTGACGGACTATAGCCGCCGCCGTACCAAACTGGAGCCGGGTAGGTGGGATAATAGGGGGCGACCGCCTGCGCTGCCGGGGCTTGCGCCGGCGCTGCCGATATGTCGTCGGAGAGGACCAGGACATGGCGCCGGTTGTCGAAGGTGACGGAGGCAAACCGGTTCAGGAAGCTCTGCCCGAGCAGCGGCTGGCTCAATGCCGGCGAAACGGCCGCCGTCACGTCGGGAACGGTAATGTTGCCGACGCGCAGTTCGCGCAACCGCACTCTCGCCGTAAGATACAGCGAGCGGTCGGCGAGTTCGGCGACCCCGGCGCCGATTACATCGCTTTCCGTCACGGAGCCGATCTCAACAAGTCTTTGCATGACTGATAGCGGGATCACGACAACTCCCGCTCCGGGATCGACCAGAAAATCCAGCGTGATCGAGCGGTTGATCTGTACCGGCGTGGTATAGATGCTGCCGCTGGTTCCGAGCGGTATTTCGGACGCGTAGAGTGCACGCGGCAACTGCAAGAGAAGCACGGCCACGAGGACCAGCCCTATCGGCTTGTAGCGCATCGGTAGCCTCCGGTTCGCTGCCGTGTCCGCGATGGCAAACGTTCGCCGTCGCGCCAGGGTTCGATGGCCGATCGAACAAATCGCTGCGCCGCGTTTGTGCCGGCGCATGCTTTTCCGGATGGCCGGGACAAGCCCGCCAAGACGGGTTAAATTCGCCTCAGGCGATACGGAGGCCGAGATGACAAGGGCGGAACTTGACGCGGCGCTGGCCCGGCTCGGGCTCGATGTGCCGGAGAGGGAGCGCGACGAGATCGCTGCGGCGACGCATCTCCTCGAAGATGTGCAGCGGCGGTTGCGGCCGCCGGGCGGTCGCGGCGTGATGGTCGAATCGGCGCATGTCGTCAAGTTCCCGGAGGGCTGAGCGATGGTCCCCGATTTTCTGACGATCGCCGAGGCGGCGCAGCTCATCGCAAAGAAGGAATTGTCGCCGGTCGAGCTGGTCGAGAGCCGCCTCGACCGGATCGAGCGGCTCGACGGCCGCCTCCACGCCTTCATCCGCCTGCTCGCCGATGAAGCGAGGCGCGACGCGCGCGCCGCCGAGGCCGAGATCGCCGCCGGGCGATATCGAGGACCGCTGCACGGCATCCCGATCGGCCTCAAGGACATCTACGAGACCGCCGGGGTCGCGACCACCGGCCACTCGAAGGTCATGCAGGACCACGTGCCGCTGACCGACGCTTTTTCGGTGACGAAGTTGCGCCAGGCCGGCGCGATTGTCATGGGCAAGTTGGCGACACACGAGTTCGCCTTGGGCGGACCGAGTTTCGATCTGCCGTGGCCGCCAGCGCGCAACCCGTGGGACACCTCGCGCTTCACCGGCGGTTCATCGAGCGGCACCGGCGCCTCGGTGGCGGCGGGGCTCGTCCTCGGCGGTACCGGCAGCGACACCGGCGGCTCGATCCGCGGCCCGGCCGCCTATTGCGGCCTCGCCGGCATCAAGCCGACCTATGGCCTGGTGAGCCGCATGGGTATTCTGCCGCTGGCCTTCTCGCTCGACCATGCCGGCCCGTTGGCGTGGACCGCCGAGGATTGCGCGATCTTCCTGCAGGCGATGGCGGGGCACGACCCGGCCGATCCGGCGAGCGCCGATTGTCCGATCCCCGACTACCGCGCTGGGCTCAAGGGTGACGTGAAGGGGCTGCGCATCGGCCTCGTCCGCCATTTCTACGAACGCGACAACGAGGCTAACGAAGCGACCCGGCAGGCGATCGCCGAGGCGGCCCGAACGTTCGAGGGTCTCGGCTGCAGTGTCCGCGAACTGACGCTGTCGCCGCTCGCCGATTGGGCCGCTTGCGGCATGACGATCATGCAGTGCGAGGCGTATGCGATCCACGAACACCACCTGCGCACCCGCTTTGCCGATTACGGCGAGATCTTCCGCGACCGCATGGTCCTGGCCGGCCTCGTCACCGGCGCCGATTACGTGCAGGCCCTGCGCCGTCGCCGCGAGCTAGTTGACGAGCTGGACCGGGCGATGGAAGACCTCGACATCGTCATGACCGCCGCCGCGCCGAGCGAGGCGCCGCCGATCGACGCCGTGCCGAAATTCGCGATCCTCGAACGGCCGTCACTCACGATCGCTTTCAACGTCACCGGCAGCCCGGCGATGTCGGTGTGCTGCGGCTATACCGAGGCGGGGCTGCCGCTGTCGTTCCAGATCGTCGGCAAGCGCTTTGCCGACACCACCGTGCTGCGCGCCGCGCACGCCTACGAGCAGGCAACGCCGTGGCGGGGGCGGCGGCCGAATTTGTAGAAGAGCCTCAATGTCATTCCGGGGCGCAGCCGCAGGCTGCGAGCCCGGAACCCATGAACACAGGCCTCTGGAATATGGGTTCCGGGTTCGGCCCTTCGGGTCGCCCCGGAATGACATTGATTAGGGAGGAAGGCCATGATCGTCTTGAAGAACGCGCGGCTGATCGACGGGACTGGCGTGGCGCCGGTCAACGGTGCGACGGTCGTCGTCAAGAACAACCGCATCGACGCGGTGACGACGCGTAACGCGAGCGACTTTCCGGCCGATGCCGAGATCATCGACGCCGCGGGCATGACGGTGCTGCCCGGCCTCATCGACTGCCACGACCACATGGCGAACCACAAATACGATCTGGCACATCGCTGGCGGCTCGACGAACCGCAATCGACGCGCCACCTGCGCACCGCTGCGGTGCTGAAACAGACGCTCGCCGCCGGCTACACGACGATCCGCGACGCCGCCGGGCTCGATGCCGGGTTCAAGCGGGCGATCGAGGAGGGGCTGATCGACGGGCCGCGCCTCGTGCTGTCGCTGGCGATCATCTCGCCCTATGGCGGCATCGGCGACGCGGTCAGCCCAGTGGGATTGCCGCTCGACGATTGCTGCTGCATTCCGGGCGATCCACTGTTGCCGCCCAGCGTCTGCAACGGCATCGACGAGGTGCGGCAGGTCGTGCGCAAGATGGTTCGGGCCGGCGCCGACGTCATCAAGACGGCAACGACCGGCGGCGCCAGCTCGCGGCCCGGCCACGGGCCGCGCGACGCCGCCTTCAACCTCGACGAAATGCAGGCGCTGGTCGAGGAGGCGCAGGCGCTCGACCGCCGCGTCATGTGCCACGCCCTGGGCGGCCGCGGCCTCGACATCGCGATCGCGGCCGGCGTCAACTCGATCGAGCACGGCTCCTATCTCGACGAAGACCCGCGCCACCTCGAACGGATGGCCGAGCGCAACATCTTTTTCGTGCCGACGCTGCTCGTCTACGAATACCACCGCAAATCGCCGCAGCCGCATGTCCGGGAGCGCGCCGAAGCGCTCGTCGAGCACCATGTCGCGAGCATCCGCCGGGCGTTGGAGATCGGCGTCAAGGTCGTCGCCGGCACCGATGCCGGCGGGCACGGCCACCCGGCCAATGCCGGCGAGCTCGAATGCCTGGTCAAATCCGGCATGACGCCGATGCAGGCGTTGCAGGCGGCGACCGGCTGGGCCGCCGAATGCCTCGGCCAGGAGGCGGAGCTCGGCACAATCGAGGCCGGCAAGCTCGCCGACCTCGTCATCGTCGCCGACGACCCGCTCGCCGACATCTCGGTCTTGCGCGATCCCGCGCGCATCGCCCTCGTCGTCAAGGACGGCAAGGTCGCCGCCAACCGGATGAGCGGGCGCGCGCCCGGTCAGGATCGCGTTAGCTGCTAGTGTCGTGATTCTTACAGTGCATTCATCCCAAGGCTGTCATTCCGGGGCCCGAGCGCAGCGAGGGAACCCGGAATCCATGAACACGGAACACTGGGGCGAAAGCCGAAGCGATGGTGCGCTCCGTCACACTTCGGTGTTCCTGGGTTCCGGGTTCGCCGCTTCGCGGCGCCCCGGAATGACAGCGAAACGAAACAACTGTCGAATTCACAACACTAGACCCGGTAGCGCTCGACCGCGGCGCGGTCGAGTTCGATGCCGAGCCCCGGCCGCTCCGGCACCCTGACGGTGCCGTCGGTCTCGAGCCGGAGCGGCTCTTTCAACAGCTCCTCGCGGATCGCGTTGGGGTTCTGGTCCCATTCGAGCACGAGGCCGTTGGGGATCGCGGCGCAGAAGTGCAGCGAGGCGACGAGCAGCACCGCGCCGGCGAAGGCGTGCGGCGCCACCATGCGGTGGTGCGCCCCGGCATAGGCGGCGATGCGGCGCCCCTCGGAGAAGCCGCCGGACCAGGCGAGGTCGAGCTGGACGATATCGACGGCGCCGCGGTCGATCAGCTGGCGGAAGCCATAAAGCCCGATCTCGGTCTCGTAGCCGGCGATCGGCGTCGCCAGCGCGCGGGCGACCTCGGCGCTGCCGTCGATGTCGTCTGTCGCGACCGGCTCCTCGATCCAGTAGAGGCTATACGGCTCCATCGCCCGGCCCATCTCGATCGCGAAGGCCGGGCTCCAGGCGCAGTTGACGTCGACCATCAGCTTCGCTTGCGGGCCGAGCGCGCGGCGCACCGCGGCGACGCGGGCGATGTCTTCGCTCGGGTCGACCTCGCAGACCTCGGCGTTGCCGATCAGCTGGCGCAGATGGGTCTGCGTCGACGGGTTGCGCCCGACCTTCATCTTCATGCCCTTGAAGCCGCGGGCGCGGTAGCCTTCGGCCTCGCCGGCGATCTCCTCGACCCCCTTCCCTTCCTGGTAGAAGCCGCCCGAGGCATAGGCCTCGACCCGGTCGCGGGCGGCGCCGAGCAGCTTGTAGACCGGCAGCCCGGCGACCTTGCCGGCGATGTCCCAGAGCGCGATGTCGATGCCGCTGATCGCGTTCATCACAACGCCGCGCCGGCCGAATTGCCGGGTCTGCGCAAACATCCTCTGCCAATGCGCCTCGATCAAGAGCGGGTCCTGGCCGACGAGCAGCGGCGCCATGATTTTTTCGATGACGCTGGCGGTGACGCCGCCGCCGAGCCCGGCCTCGCCGATACCGGTGATGCCGCTGTCGGTCTCGACCTCGACGAGGAGCCCGCCGCGCCGCGCCTGCATCCCGGCGGCGCTGGCATAGGGCGGATCGACCGAGGCGGACAGCGCGGTCGTGCGGATGGCGGCGATTTTCATGGCTCAGGCTCCTCAGTAAGAACCGTCATTTCGAGGAGCGAAGCGACGAAGCAATCCCGATGTTCAGGAGTCGTCGCTGGCGCGAGATTGCTTCGCTCCGCTCGCAATGACACCCAACTATTGGTCGTCGCCGATCACGGCGAGCAGGTCGCATTGCACCTGCATCGGCGGGGTGAGGTCGCCGCTCGCCACCGTGTGCCGGGCCGGCCGCGAGTGCGGGTCGGGAAACATCTCGACCCAGTATTTGTTGAGGGTCGGGCGCAGCGCGCGGTCGGCGATCCACACCGTCATCTTGACGATGTCGTCGGGCGTGCCGCCGGCGGCCTCGATGAGGCGCCGCACATTGCCGAACATCTGCCGGCATTGCGCGTCGAGATCATCGGGCACTTTGCCGCTCGCCGGATCGGCCCCCGAGATTGCGCCCGAGACGACAAACGGCCCCTTGCGGCTGGCCGCCGGGATCGGGTTCAGATGCTTGACGCCCGAGACCTCGATGCTGCGCCGCTTCTCCATGATCCGCCTCCGCACCACGCTGCGATGTGAAGCACGATGATAGGGAGCGCACCCGGCGCACGCAATCCGGCGGCGGTGTATGATGGTCCGCGGGCAAGTGTGGGGACGGGAGCGGGCGATGAGCGAACCAACGGCACACGAGGACAATCTGGTGCGGCTCTGGGAAGAGCACATGCGGTACGAGTTCGAGACCAAGAATGCCGAGGATACGATCGCGACGATGGTCGAGGATTCGTACGTCAATCACATCCCGGTGATGACCGGCGGGGTCGGCCGGGCGGATTTGCGCACGTTCTACGCCACCCACTTCATCCCGAAGATGCCGCCCGATATGGCGATGACCCCGGTGTCGCGCACGGTCGGCAGCGATCAGCTGGTCGACGAGATGGTCATCAACTTCACCCACACGGTCGAAATGGACTGGATGCTGCCGGGTATCGCGCCAACCGGCCGCCCGGTCGAGGTGGCGCTGGTCGTCATCGTCCGCTTCCGCGACGGC
>DASYUS010000294.1:0-2500 GCA_036000945.1 Allostellaceae bacterium | reverse complement strand
CGTCGCGCGGGGCGGCGATCGTGTGCTCCATCTTCATCGCCTCGACGACGATCAGCGACTGCCCGAGCCGCACGCTGTCGCCGGCGGCGACCAGCAGCTGCACGACCCGGCCGGGCATCGGCGCGGTCAGATGCCCCGCCGTCACATCGGCGCCCGCCGGCGGCGACAGCGGGTCGACCTCTTCGAGATGCCAGCTCTCGCCGTCGGCAAAGACGACAAGCTCCCCGCCGCTGTCGATGACGCGGACCGTCCGCCGGTTGCCGTCGAGGGTGACGGCGAGGCGGCTGTCCGGCGTCCGCTCGGCGGATGCGGCATATGGGCGCTCGCCGACGCGGAGCTGCCAGTCGCCGCCCACCGGGCTTGCCGACACCGCGTATTCTTCGCTACCGCAGCCGAAGAGAAAGCACCGCGGTGCGGCGGCGAGGTTGAGGCGCCAGCCGTCGACCCGCGCCCATGGCGAGAAACGGTCGGCGCCATCCGCATCGGAGATCGTGCCTTCGGCACGTGCGAGGAGCCGGTGCAGCGCCACCGCGGCCAGCGCGATGTCGGGCGGCTTGCCTGGCGGCGGCAGCAACGCCGCGCGACGCCGCGCGACAAAGCCGGTATCGACCGGGCCGGCCATAAATTCGGGGTCGGCGACGATGCGCGAGAGAAAACCGAGATTGGTCGCGACCCCGACGACCGCGCTGTCGGCGAGGGCGCGCCCGAGGCGCGTGCAGGCAGCGTCGCGATCCTCGCCCCAGGCAATTATTTTCGCGATCATCGGGTCGTAGAACGGCGTCACCCGGTCGCCCGGCCGCACCCCGCTCTCGACCCGCACGCCAGGACCCCCGGGCAACGCGAGGCCGTCGAGCGTTCCGGTCGCCGGCAGAAAGCCGCGTGCCGGGTTTTCGGCGTAGAGCCGCACCTCGATCGCGTGGCCGTCGAGCGCGATCTCCCGCTGGCCGCGCGGCAGCTTCTCGCCCGCCGCAACCCGGAGCTGCCATTCGACGAGGTCGATCCCGGTCACCGCCTCGGTCACCGGATGCTCCACTTGAAGACGCGTGTTCATTTCCATGAAATAGAACGCTTCGCCTTCGACGATAAACTCGACCGTGCCGGCGCCGATATAGCCGACCGCCGTTGCCGCGGCGACCGCCGCCTCGCCGATAAACTCACGGGGCGCCGGATCAAGCCCCGGCGCCGGCGCCTCCTCGACGATCTTCTGGTGGCGGCGCTGGATCGAGCAGTCGCGATCGAAAAGATGCACGATGTTGCCGTGCGTGTCGCCGAACACCTGGACCTCGATGTGGCGCGGGCGCTCGAGGTAGAGCTCGACGAGCATCGTGTCGTCGCCGAAGGCGCCCTTCGCCTCGCGCCGCGCGCCGTCGAGGGCGCGGACGAACTCGCCCGGACCGGTCACCACCCGCATGCCGCGCCCGCCGCCGCCGGCCGACGCCTTGAGAATGACCGGAAAGCCGATGCGCTCGGCCTCGGCAAGGAGGCGGCCGTCGTCCTGGTCGGCGCCGTGATAGCCGGGCACGACCGGTACCCCATGGCGCTCCATCAGCGCCTTTGCCGCCGCCTTCGAGCCCATCGTCCGGATCGCCGCCGGCGGCGGGCCGATAAAGACGAGGCCGGCGGCGGCGCAGGCCTCGGCGAAATCGGCGTTTTCCGACAGGAAGCCATAGCCGGGATGCACGGCCTCGGCCCCGCTGTCGCGCGCCGCAGCGAGGATGCGTTCCCCGTCGAGGTAACTATGTCGCGGCGGCGGCGGGCCGATCAGCCGCGCCTCGTCGGCCATCGCGACATGCAACGCCCCGGCATCGACCTCGGAATACACCGCGACCGTGGCGATCCCCATGCGCCGCGCGGTGCGGACGATGCGGCAGGCGATCTCGCCGCGATTGGCAATCAGGATCTTCGAGAACATCGCCCGGTGCCGTACCGGCGCGCAGCGCCAAAAAAATCACAATGAGACGGCGAGGCAACAAGATTGCGAGCGCGCGGCATCTCACTGCCTCGCCGTCTCATTGTGAAATTCCCTTGCGGCTTCGCCGCACCTCCGGCCGATTGCCATCTCGCTACATCCGGAAGACGCCGAAGCGGGTCGCCTCGATCGGGGCATTCAGCGCGGCCGAGATCGACAAGCCGAGCACGAGCCTGGTTTCGGCCGGGTCGATGATTCCGTCATCCCAGAGCCGCGCGCTGGCGTAATACGGGTGGCCCTGGGTTTCGTATTGGACGCGGATCGGCGCTTTGAATTCGGCTTCCTCGTCCTCGCTCCACCCCAGCCCGCGCGCCTCCATGCCGTCGCGCCTGACCTGCGCCAAAACCGAAGCGGCCTGCTCGCCGCCCATCACGGAAATCCGCGCATTCGGCCACATCCACAGAAAACGCGGGGCGTAGGCCCGGCCGCACATGCCGTAATTGCCGGCGCCAAAGCTGCCGCCGATGATCACGGTGAATTTCGGCACCGCAGCGGTCGCCACCGCGGTCACCATCTTGGCGCCGTCCTTGG
>DASYUS010000293.1:0-9142 GCA_036000945.1 Allostellaceae bacterium | reverse complement strand
CGGCGGGACGCTGACCGACACGACGAACCAGGAGTTCCAGGTCAGCAGCGCGACGCTGACCAAGACGAGCGACACGGCGCTTGCCATCATACCGGGCCTGTCCCAGGCGCTGACCGCCGGCAAGACCTACCATTGCCGCGGGCACCTTACCGGCACCTCCGGCACCTCGGGCGGGATCAAGGTTGCCTTGGTCGCGACTAGCGGCCTCTCCGCGACGCAGACGACGTTCACCGGTTACACCTGGAACGGCACGACCGCGGTCGCGAACACCACCGTGACGGCGCTCGGCTCGAACATCGCGGCGAACACCGCGGTCTACAGCGATCTCTACATCGACGGTTCGATCCTCGTGAACGCCGGCGGGACGATCAACGTCGAGGGGGCGCAGAATGCCTCGAACAGCACGCCGACGACCGTGCTGCAAGGCTCGACTTTTTCTTGTGTGAGGACGAACTGATGCGAACAGCGCTTGCTCTCTCGCTGCTCTTGCTCGCGGCACCGGCCTTTGCCGCCGCGCCCTGCACGCGCACCGACGCGACGCCCGCCGGCGGGATCGATCTCGATGTCGTGCGCTGCCAGGTCGCGCTCGATGCCGAGCGCATGGGCGAGATGCAATCGCAGCTCAACGCGGCGGCGGCGGCGCTGACGCTGCTGCGCGCCGATCTCGCCGCCGCCGAGGCGCAGAAGCAGACACTGATCGAATGGCTGAAGGCGGCGCAGGGTGAGGCTCGGGCTGGCGTCGGTGCCGCAACGCAGAAGTGACCGTTGCACTGCCGCTCTGGCACACGGGATAAAACCGGGAGAATTCAGGATGCGTTTTTACTGGCCGATCGCCAAGGTCGATGCGGAGCAGCGGATGGTCTGGGGCTATGCCTCGACCGAAGCCGAGGACGACCAGGGCGAGACCGTCACGCGCGAGGCCTTGGCGGCGGCGCTCGATGACTACATGCGCTTTGCCAATATCCGCGAGATGCACCAGCCCTCCGCAGTCGGCGTCGCCACTGAAGCCACAATCGACGACAGGGGCCTCTATCTCGGCGCCAGGATCGTCGACGCCGAGGCGTGGGAGAAAGTCGTCGAAGGCGTCTACAAAGGCTTTTCGATCGGCGGCCGCGTCACTGCCCGCGATCCGGTCGACCGGCGCCTGATCACTTCCCTTCACCTGACCGAGATTTCGGTGGTTGACCGCCCGGCCAACCCTGAGGCGGTGTTCGACTGCTGGAAGCGTGCCACCGGCACTGCAACGGGAGACAATATGGCCGACAGGCAGGCGGCAGCCGAGGCGCCCCGCCAGATATGGGATTGCGGGGTCGCCGGTCACCGGCATCTCGCCAAGGCCGAGGCGGTCCGCTGCCTCGAAGGGCACGAGCCTGCCGCCGCGACGGCGTCGGACAGCGAGAGCGAGATCGCAGCCGTGAACAGCGCCGACGAGCACGACGCCGACATCGATCGGGGACCGCCGGCGGCTCATGCGGCGCGCAACCGCCTCGCCGAAGACGGACGCCTCGCGCGAATCCTCCTTGATCTCGATTGGCTGCATGACCGCATCGCCGCCGCGGCGGCGACGGCAGCCGACGGTTCGCCGCCGCCGCCGCCATTTTTGGGGATCATCCGCGGATTGCGCGACGTCCTCAAAGGAGCCATCGTGGAAGGCGACGCAGGGTTGGCTGCGAGCGAGCTGGCGGCGCTGGCCGTTGCCGACACGCTGCGCACAGTCCGCCGCCCAGAGGCCGAGCCGGTTGCCGTCGATCTGGCCAAGCTCGCCGGCGAGGTCTTGCCGCGGCTCGACGCCCTGCAAAAGCGGGTCGAAGAAATCGCCCTCACGCCGCTGCCGCCGCAGGCAGTCGCGCGCGGCTTTGCGGGGATCTCCAAGCGACAGGATGGTGGCGGCATCGACGGCGGCACCGAGAACATCGTCGCCGCGCTCGCGCGGATGACCGATGAAGAACGCACTCTGACCCTGATCAAGGCCGCGCACGCCAGCCCGATCGCTCCCTTCGCCCGGCCAGCAGGCTTTACCGCGCGTTAGCGTCTTTCGCCGCAACCCCAATCCAGACCCGGCCCGGCGCCGGGTTTTTTTGTTCCCGAGCGGAAAAGGACAACACCGATGAACCCGACCCAGGACACTCTCGATTTGGTCAAGGGCGCGCTCAGCACGCCCGACGACCGGATCGCCAAGGCGATTTCGACCGGCACCGGCCTGGTTGCCTTCGACCTCCAAGCGCCGGCGAAAAACCTCTATCCGGTGGTGACGCCGATCCGCAACGCAATCCCGCGAGTCGGCGGCGGCACCGGAACGGCGACCAATTGGCGCCAGGTGACGGCGCTGACGGGCTCCGGCTTCGACGCCATGGGCTGGGTCCCGGAGGGCCAACGCTCCGGCCAGATGTCGTATTCGACCGCCTCCAAATCGGCCGCCTACGTGACGATCGGCGAAGAAGACGCGGCGACCTACGAAGCGATCAGCGCCGGCCGCCACTTCGAGGACATCCAGGCGCGCATGACGTTCCGCCTGTTACAGAAACTGATGCTGAAGGAGGAGATGGCGATCCTCGGCGGCAATGCCTCCCTGCAACTGGGCACCCCCGCAGCGCCAGTGCTGTCGGCCTCGGGCACCGGGGCGACGCTGCCGAGCGCGACCTATTCGGTAATCGTCGTGGCGCTGACCCTCGAAGGGTATCAGAATTCGAGCCTCACCGGGGGCGTCGCCACGACCAAGACGATCAACGGCGCCGACGGCAAGAGCTTCGTACTGGCGGGTGGCTCGTCCAACAAGAGCACCAACGCGACCCAGGCGGTCACCCTGGGCCAGACGCTGTTCGCGAGCGTGACGCCGATCCAGGGCGCGGTCGCCTACGCTTGGTTTGTCGGCACCGGCAGCTCGGAGACGCTGCAGGCGATCAGCACGATCAACAGCGCCAGCTTCTCGGTATCGCTGACCGGTAGCCAGCAGGCGGTGTCGGAAATTACCGCCGACAATTCGGCCAATCCGAGCTACGCCTACGACGGCTTGCTCACCGCGGCGCTGAAATCCGGCTCGAATGCTTTCGTCAGCGCGCTGGCGACCGGCACTGCCGGGACCGGAACCCCGCTGACCGCATCAGGGCGCGGCTCGGTCGTCGAGATCGACACGATGTTCCAGCAGATGTGGAACCTCTACCAGGTTTCGCCGACCGTGCTCTACGTCAACGTCCAGGAGTTGAAGAACATCACCAGCAAGGTGTTGTCCAACGCCTCGGGGCCGCTGCTGCGATACGAGGTCAGTGGCGACGGCAACGCGTATGATCTCGCCGCCGCCGGCGCGGTGTCGTTCTACTTCAACCCGTTCACCTCGACCGGCGGCCTGCGCATCCCGATCCGCATCCACCCACGGGTGCCGCCGGGCACGATCATCGGCTGGGCGGAGAATTTGCCGATCCAGTACCAGTCAAACGAGGTGCCGAACGTCGCCGAGGTCAAGACCCGGCTGGACTACTACCAGATCGACTGGCCGGTGGTAACCCGACAGCGCCAAGTCGGCGTCTATGCCGAAGAGGTGCTGGCGATTTACGCCCCGTTCGCAATGGGGGTGATCACCAATATCGGCAACGGCTGACAAAGAAAACCCTCCACGCGAGGGACAAAGGATTCGTAAAGGACGCGAAGACGACGCGGCCGTTGAGACACAGCCGCATCGCGTCCCTTTGCTGACCTCCACGCCCTTTGCGGCAAGTGACCCTTATCCAATCTTTTTTCCGGGGTACGTGGACATGGCGTTTGGCGACCTGACGACGCTGGCCGATGTCAAGAGTTGGCTGCAGACCGGGCAGAACCCTTTTCCGTCGGCCGACGACGGTTTGCTGACCCGCCTCCTCACCGCAGCGAGCCAGTTCATCCAGATCTGGCTCAATCGCCAGATCGCGCTTGGCGATTGGCAGGAGGTGCGCGACGGCAGCGGCGGAACGCGGCTGGCCTTCGCCAACTTCCCGGTCAGCGAGGTTCTGTCGTTGTTGATCGACGGGCTGGAGATACCACCGGCACCGAGCGACGGCGGCTACGGCGCGGGGTATGCTTTCACCCCGACCGAGCTCGCCTTGCGCGGCTATGTCTTCACCCGTCGCGCGCAAAATGTGATCGTCACTTACACCGCCGGCTTCGCGCAGACCCCGCCGGACATCGCGCAAGCCTGTGTTGCGCTGGTGTGCCAACGCTATCGCGAACGCACTCGCATCGGCGAGGTGTCGCGAGCCCTCAGCGGCAGCGAAACCGTCACCTTCTCGCAACAAGACATGAGCGATGATGTGAAGCTGCTGCTGTCCCAATACCGGGCGGTGGCGCCGGTCTCGGGCTTTGCCCGGCGTCTCGCGGGGACCGCTGCCGATCCGGCGCTCGTGGCAGCTGTGCTGTGATCGCGCGCGAGCCGATTTACGCCGCACTTTTCGCGCAGGTCGCCGGAGCCGCCGCATTCGTCACCGCGGCGCGGCGGCTGCGCCACTGGAGCGATGTGACTCCGCCCGAGCAGCCGGCGCTGTTCATGCGGCAGAAGGCCGAGGTTGCGACGATACCGACACTCGGCGCGCCGACGGTGTGGACGCTCGTCGTCGATCTTCATCTCTACGCGCATGCCAGCGACCCTTACGTAGCGCCGGCGACGGTCCTCAACCCGCTGATCGACGCCGTCGAGACGGCACTCGCACCATCGCCGGCCACTGGGCTGCAGGACCTCGGCCTGCCGGCGATGGTCCAGCACGCCTACATCGCCGGCAAGATCGAAACCGGCGAGGGGGTGCTGCGCGACCAGGCGGTCGCCATCATTCCGATCGAAATCCTCTGCCTTTAGCAGGAGTTGACCCATGAAGGAGAGCGCCGCACCCGGTGTCACGGGAGCGCTACCCGGCGTTCCGGAAATGCCGGACTCGCCGGCGGCCATCGTCGAGCGCTGGTGGACCGATCATTTTCCCGGCTCGCCCGTGGCCCAGATGACGCAGGCCTGGAACCACGCTTTCGCCGCCAAGGAAGAGCTGAAGCGGCGCCTCGCCAATCTCGTTGGGGGAGTCTGACATGCAGCTCGCATTCGGCACCGGTGCCTTGTGGGGCAACCGCACGGACGCCACCGGCTCGGGCATCGGTCCCGACCAGTTCGGCATCTTGCAGGACGTGCAGATCGATTGGGATTGGCAGACCCGCGAATTGTGGGGCCAGTTCCAGTTCCCCGTCGATATCGCTCGCGGCCAGGGCAAGGTCACCGGCAAGGCGAAATTCGCCCGCATCTTCGGCGCGATCTACGGCGATTTGTTCTTCGGCCAGACCCCGGCGAGCGGCCAGCTGACCGTATCGGAGAACGAGGTGGCGACGGTACCGGCGACCAACCCCTATACTGTGACGGTCGCCAATGCCGCCAGCTACAGCGATGATCTCGGGGTGTTTTACGCCGCCGGCGCCAGCGCCGGAAACCGCTTCACCCGGGTTACGACCCCGTCGGCGGCGGGCCAATACTCGGTCAATCCTGCAACCGGGATCTACACCTTCTCTGCCGCCGACGCCAGCGCATCGCTGTTGATCAGCTATCTCTTCAGCGTCAGCAGCGCCGGCAAGAAGCTGGTGCTGACCAATCAGCTGATGGGCTACACCCCGACGTTCAAGGCGACCTTCTACACGACCAAGACGACCCAGGGCACACCGGCTGGGTTGGCATTGGTGTTGAACGCCTGCACCGCCACCAAGCTGTCGCTGCCGACCAAGATCGACGATTACGAGATCCAGGAGTTCGACTTCAGCGCCTTTGCCGACGCGACCGGCGCGATCGGCACGCTGAGCGTCAACGAGTAGGCGCGATGACCGAGATCATCCTCTTGGGCAGACGCGAGTTCGAGGCCCGCCCGCCGAAACTTGGCCAGTTACGCCGCCTGCTGGACGCGCTCGACAGCATGGCCGGCAAGTCGGGCGGCGCGTTGCTCGAAGCGGCGGCTGATATCGTCGTCGCCGGGCTCGCGCCGGCGCACCCCGACCTCAGCCGCGATGCCGTGCTCGATCTCGAAGCGACGCTCGATGAGCTCAATGCGGCGGTGGCGGCAATCCTGCGCATCGCCGGGCTTCGCTCCGCGGGGGAAGCGCAGCCGGTGGCGGGCCCGGGCGACATCCCGGGGAACAGCTCGGCGCCGTCTACGGCGCTCTCGCCACCGGCTGCGGCTGTTCCTATCGAATGATCGACGAGATGACCCTCGACGAGGCCGGCGAGATTTTTTCGTACTGGGAACGGAACCCGCCGGCTCACCTGATGCTGCAGACGATCGCCCGCATGCTCGGTTGGACGCCCGGCCCATCATCTGCCGGCACGCCGCGCGTGGATGAAATCGTCGCCGCGGCGCCGCCCGGTCTTGCCGTGGCGCGCGGCGGCGGTCTCGGCATGCCGGCCCCGCTCGACCTCCAGGCGCTACGTACTCGCAACCGGGCTCCGGCAAGCGCGGCGGCCGCGAGAGCAAGCGACTAACGCCGTTGTCGAGCTGCCACCTGGCCGCGTAATCTTTGCGGGAGAAGACGGCGGGGAAGGACGGTGATGCGGTGGCTCCGGCTCTGTAGCCTCGTCCTCGCACTGGCGGCCTGCGCCGTCCCGATGCGGGCAATAGCCGTCGGGCCCGCAGACGGTCCGGGATGCCTCGGTGTCACCGCCGAGGCGTGCGTCGGCTGGCTGCGCGCGACGATGATCCTCGACGAGCGCTTCGTCGCCGAAGCGATGGCGCGCCGGCATCAGACCGACGTCAACGGAAGGCCGCTTAGCGGCGGGCTGGTCACGGTCTACGGCAGGCTGCCGCAGCGCATGGAGCAGTTCGTCATCCTGCTTCACCTGCGGCCGGACGACACCGTTAGAAGCGTCGAATCGAGCCTGCTGCGCAACCTCATCGAGGTACGTACCGAGGAGGTTTACGACCAGAGCGGCCTCTACGAGGTCGTCTGGCGCCTGCTCGGAAACCGCTGCCCCGTAATCGCCAAGCTCGACCTCTACCGGTTCTTTGAGAATTCGGTGAAACCTAGGATCACGCACCGGCAGGAGGACCTGTCGACAGGCATCAACGGGCTGCACCGGCTGGTGTCGCACTCCGCTGCTGTGCCGTATTGCAGCGGCATCACCCTTAGCTACACCAATTTTTTCCAGTGGCGCGGCGGCAAGAACCCGGCGGCCGCAGCGAGGCCAAAGCAGTTTACGTCGATCGAACTGCAGTAGCGCTGCCCGATACTTTCGCTTCTCGCGGGGCGCCTGGCGCCCCGTTTTTTATTTGAGGTGACCAGTGGCCGACGAGGTGCAGATCAGGTTTGGCGCCGAGATCGGCGGCGCGCTGTCGGGGCTCAACGCGCTGAAGCAGGCGATCGCCGCCGCAACCGCACCGGTGATCCAATTCAAGACAGCGTTCGCCGGCGCGAGCGACGCCGTCCGGCAGTACAGCGCCGCCGCCCGCGCCGCGTTTCAGGCGGATTTGCAGAGCATGGTTGCCGCGCGAGCCATCTCGCTGGATGAAGCGCTCGGCTTGGAGATTGAATACACCGCCCGACGCAGCGCGGAGGAGCGCGCTCGGCTTGCCGCCGTGCTGGACAGCGACGCGGCCACCCTTGCCGAAAAATCGTCGAGCTACGGCGACCTAGTGGAGTTGAGTGCGCGCTATTCGGCGCAGCTCGCGCAAGACCAGGCGCGGGTTGCCGAAGTCGCCCGCCGGGAAGCGGACAGAATCGCTCGACCCTACCGGCAAGCGTTCGACGAGATTGGGGCCGATTGGCGGTCGGCGGTGATCGGGCTTGTCGAGGGCACGCTGAGCTTCCGCTCGGCGGCGCTCCGCGTCGCCCAGTCGGTCGAGGGGGGGGTTGTCGCCATGGCTCAAACGACGTTGTCGCGGGCAGCAGCGGGGCCTCTTGCCTCGCTGCTCGGGCTGGCGCCACCCGCGGCCGGCGAGGGAGTCGGCGACGTGCTCGGCAACGCCGCCGGCAGCTGGCTCGGCGGCCTCTTGGGGCAGAGCGCGAGCCAGGCGCCGCAGCTCGCCGCGACGACGGCGCTGGCCACCGTCATGACCGCCAACACCTCGGCATTGCTCGGCCTCACGGCCGCCGTCACGGCGGGCGCCGCGGCGAGCACGACGAGCGCGGCGACGACCGCCGGCAGCGCGCTCGCCGGCGCCGGGGGCATCGTCAGCGCAGGCGCCAACGCGGGCGGCTTCTTCAGTGGGATCGGCAGCTTGTTCGGCGGGATCATCTCGGTTCTCGGCTTCGCGCGAGGCGGCATCGTGCCGTCGGCGGCGGGCGGCTGGGCATTGCCGAACTTTGCCGGCATGCAGCCGGCTCTGCTCCACGCGCGCGAGATGGTGCTGCCGGCAAGCATCAGCGACGGCTTGCAAAACATGATCGCCCAGCACGGAGGCGGCGGAGATGCGCATTTCCATTTCCACGGGCCGGCGGATGCACCATCGATCGACCGGTGGTTCAAGTCGATGATGAGCCGCAACCCCGGGGTCGTGCGCAACATGCTGCGCTCGAACGCGCTGACTCCGCGCACGATCTGACGCCGCATCGTGACCGCGATCTTTCCGGCCCTTCCCGGCCTCGGCTGGTCGGTGACGAAGGCGCCGCGCTTCGCCACCCGCGTTCAGAGGGCGATTTCCGGACGCCAATTGCGAGTCCTCGACCAGGTGCATCCGATTTGGACCTGGACGCTGACCTATTCGCTGCTGCGCGACAAATGGGACACCCGCGGGCCAGGCGGGCTCGGTGTCGGTTATGACGAATTGCGCACCATCGCCGGCTTCTTCCTGCAGCAGCGGGGCGCGTTTCAGCCATTTCTCTTCGACGACCCGACCGACGACGTTGTCACCGCTCAGCCGATCGGTTCCGGCGACGCGAGCACCACGATGTTCCAGCTGGCGCGGACGTTCGGCGGTTTCACCGAACCGGTCACCGCGCCCAACACCATCGGCGCGATCTATTTCAACGGCGTGCTGCAATCGGCCACCGGTTACAGCATCGATGCTTCGAGCGGACTGGTGACGTTTGCGGCGCCGCCGGCCGCCGGCGTGGCAGTTGTCGCCGACTTCACCTATTACTTCCGGGTTCACTTTCCCGACGACACCACGGAATTTGAGAACTTTATGTACCAGCTTTGGTCGCTGAAGCAGGTCAAGCT
>DASYUS010000292.1:0-6263 GCA_036000945.1 Allostellaceae bacterium | reverse complement strand
AGATAATTGCCGTCGCGCACCAGTTTCAGCACGCCCGGCAGGCGCTCGACGGCAGCGCTGTCGAGCTGCCGCAGCCTCGCAGCATAGGAGGGCGGCCGCAGGACCCGGCCATGCACCATCTTCGGCAGCCGCAGATCCTGGACGAAGGCGACGCCGCCGGCGAGCTTGGCGGGGATATCGACGCGCGGCACCGGCTTGCCGATCACCCGGTAGCGGCTCGGCTCGACGAGCTGCGACTGCGGTGCGGCATGGACGTGCAGCAGCTCGCCCCCGACGAGTTCGCCATAGCCGATCCGCCTTCCGTCACCGGCGACGACCGCGCCGGCTTCGGCGTGCAGCCGCTCGGGCGGCAGCTGCAACCGCGCGGCAGCCGCGCCGATCAGCAGCGTGCGCGCCTGGGCGGCGGCGTGGCGGATCGCGGTGCCGCTGTCCTGCATCGAATGGCTGCCGGCGGTGTAGCCCTCGTCGGGGGTCAGCGCGGTGTCGGCGGTCACCAGGGTCACCGCCTCCGGGGCGACGCCCAGCTCCTCGGCGGCGAGCTGAATGAACGCGGTCTTGAGGCCCTGGCCGAGCTCGGCCTTGCCGGTGAAGACGGTGATCTTGCCGTTGCCGTCGATGCGGATCCAGGC
This sequence comes from Allostellaceae bacterium, assembly GCA_036000945.1. GTDB lineage: Bacteria > Pseudomonadota > Alphaproteobacteria > ATCC43930 > CGMCC-115725 > DATARH01. Next base: position 5,634 of record DASYUS010000292.1, on the reverse strand, counting down.
ATCGAGCATCGGCGATTTCGCGAGGGCGCCCGGCAGCTTCGGTGCGGTCTCGGCGGCGCTCTGCGGGGCGCTTTGGGCGGCGACCGGCCGCGGCAACAGCGAGAAGCTGACGACCAGGGCGCCGCCGGCCAGAACCGCGCGGCGCGAGGGGAGCGGATCGCCCGGAGCGCGGTTCACCGGAGGGTCCCGCTGGCCGCATCGGCGGCTCGTCGAGCCGGCTCGCTGGCCCGCAGGATCGCCCGGATGATCCGCAGGTGGGCGCCGCAGCGGCACAAATGCGGCTCCATCCAGGCGCGGATGTCGGCGTCGCTCGGCACCGGGTTGCGGTCGAGCAAGGCTTTCGCGCGCATGATCATCCCGGCGATGCAATAGCCGCATTGCGCCGCCTGCTCGTCAATAAAGGCCCGCTGCAGCGCGCCCGGCTGGTCGGCGGTGCCAAGGCCCTCGACCGTGGTGATCGGACGCTCCTGCAGCGCCGCCACCGGCGCAAGGCAGGCAAAGACCGGCTCGCCGCCGACAAGCACCGTGCAGGCGCCGCATTGGCCGAGGCCGCAGCCGAACTTGGCGCCGTTGAGCCCGAGTTCGTTGCGCAGCGCGTAAAGCAGCGGCGTCGCCGGGTCGATATCGAGCCGGTGCGTGGCGCCGTTGACGACAAGTGTGATCATCATCGCGTCCTGCCCCGAAGATTCCGCACCTCGGCTGCCAGATCGGCCCACGGCCGGCCATTGCCGTAATGGGCGCGGATATAGGCCAGCACCGCCGCCAGCTGGGTGTCGGTGAAGGCGCCCGCGAAGCCCGGCATCCACGGCCCGGCCCGGCCTTCGCCCGGCCGTATCCCGTCGAGCACGATGCGGATCGCATTACGCGGATCGGGATCGCTGATGGCGGTGCTGAGCGCGAGATTGATGCCGCGCGGCGGTGCCGTGGGGGGCCCTCCCGCGTGGCAGGCGGCGCAGGCGCCGTCAAAGATCGCGGCCGCTTGTTCCTCGCCCGGCATCGGTCGCGGCGGTGGTCCGGCGGCGCGTTCCCGTGCCGCAGCCGCCAGCCGGCGGCGCTCCGGCGAGATTTCGCCCTGCTGGGCGGCGAGATAGGCGGCGATCGCGCGGACATCGGATTCGTCCGCCCGCGCCAGGCCGTCGATGACCGGCTGCATCGGCCCGGCGGCGGCGCCGTGCTCGGGATCCCAGCCGTGGCGTAGGTAGGCGAACAGATGCGCCTCATCCCACGGCACCGGGGCCGGCGAGCTGGCGTTCAACGCCGGCGCCCGCCAGCCCTCGCCGGCATCGCCGCCGCTCAGCGCCTGGCTGGTTTTCTCGGCGGCCAGCAAATTTCGCGGCGTATGGCAGGCACCGCAATGACCCAAGCCGGCGACGAGATAGGCGCCGCGGTTCCACTCGGCGCTGCGCTGCGGGTCGGCCCGGAACCGGGATTCGTCGAGGAACAGCAGGTTCCACAACGTCATGAGCCAGGTCTGCGCGAACAGCAATTGCGGCTCGTTCGGGCGCTGAAAGGTTTCGACCGGCGGACGCGTCATCAGAAAGGCGTAGAGCGCGTGAAGGTCATCGTCGCCGAGCCTGGTGTAATGATCGTAGGGGAAGGCCGGGTAGAGATGGCGCCCGCGCCGTGACACCCCTTCGCGCATGGCGCGGCGGAACGCCTCTTCGGACCAGCGGCCGATCCCGGTCCCCGGGGCGGCGGTGATATTGGTGCTGTAGATCGTCCCGAACGGCGTCGGTATCGGCCGGTTTCCCGCGTAATCGGCCCCGCCCGGGACGGTGTGGCAGACATCGCAATTGCCGAGTGCGGCGAGGCGCGCGCCACGTTCCACATCGGCGGGATCGAATGCCGAGGCCGCCGGCGGCTCGATCGCCGCGATCAGCGGGTGCTGCAACCATACCGCAAGCCCGCCGGCCACGACGACCAGCAGGATGACGGCAACGACAACGATGCGCAGGGCCCGCCTCAACTCAACGACCTGATTTCACAGAAACCGCCGCGCCGAAGGCAAGATCGCCCGATCTAACACGGCATTGTCGATCGATATCAACAGCTTTCTCCCATTGCTCTTGCCAACCGGCCGGCGGGTGATGCGCCGCGACCTTGTACGCATCCCTCGTGGATTCGCGCACCCTGACACGATGCCGCTGCCGATCGCGACCACGACAGCGGCAGAGCTCCAAGGTCCCGGTTTGCCACTCGGGATTCATCGCGACGAGCGGTACTATGGCATCGGCGCAGCACCGCGCGCGGCGATCGGAGGAGGCCGGTGAAAGCGGTATTTGTCGTGTTGGCAGCGGCCATTCTCGTCAACGGGTGCTCAGGCGACAAGCCGGCTTCGCCTGCCACCCAAGCCAACTCGGAAGAGATCCTCAAGAGAAACTGCGCCGATCCGAAATGGCGCGAGCAGAATCTCGGACTTTGGTACTCGGTGTGCCGCAAGCCGCTGCGGTGGTGAGGCCGCTCAGAACGTCTTGAAGCACTCCTTGCCGGCGCCGACCTCCTTGTAGGTGTCGCAGCCGATCGCGGTGAGGTCGCCGAACGGCTCGATCTGGACTGCCCAGGTGCTGCCGTCGGCGCACCGCAGGCTCCAGTAGGCGTTGCCCTTACCCTGTCCCGTGGCGACGACCCCCATCAGAAAGGCCTCGGTGCCGATGCACCAATGACCGACCGCCCGGGCAAGCTCGGCAGCGCGCTCGGCAGGCGCGAGTTTCAGCAGCTTGTCGTTGACCAGGTTGAGGGAATTCTCGGCCGGTCGGCGGGCGGCGGCCCCGGCGCTGTCAACGCCGCCGGAAACGAGGGCGGCCATGACCGCCAGCGCCACGCACCATCCGAACCGCACCGTCATGCCCGCCTCGTCGCTCGATCGCGTCTCTTCTAGCGCACCCGAACGAACAACGGAACGGATAGCAGGCGGCGTTGCGCGAAGCGATGGCGGCCCGCTTGCAGCGCGACAGCTGCTTCTGTAGCGTTGCCCCATCGGCTGACCTGATCGAGCGAATCATGCCTGACGCAATCCCGATAGCCGGCAATTCGGCGCGCAACCCGGCTGTAGCGGCGCTTGGGTTTCTGCCGGCGCTGCTGGCGATCCTGTTCGGCGCGGTGCTGATCTACGGCGTCGGCTTCGCCGGGCCGGCGGTGCTGCACAACGCGGCGCATGACGTGCGGCACATCACCCCCTTCCCCTGCCACTGACCGGAAATGTTCCGGCGGATTTTCCTGACCGCGCTGCTCGCCGGAGCGGTCGCCGGACTGTTCGCCGCCGGGGTGCAGCAGCTCAAGCTGGCGCCGCTGATCGCGGCAGCCGAGGTTTACGAGGCCGCCGAAGCGTCCGCGCAACCGGCTCACCAGCATGACGGCAAGAGCGATCCGGCGGAATGGGAGCCGAGCCCAGGTTGGGAGCGCACCCTCTATACCCTGCTCGCCGACACGTTGACCGGCGTCGGCTTCGCGCTGATCTTGACCGGGTGCGCGGCGTTGGCGCGGCTGCGCGGCTACCCGTTCGACGCCAGCCGGGGGATGCTGTGGGGCGCGGCGGGGTTCGCTGTCTTCGCGCTGTCGCCGACGATCGGCCTGCCGCCCGAGCTGCCGGGGATGGTCAGCGCCGCTCTCGCCGAACGCCAGCAATGGTGGCTTTTGGCCGTCGTGACGACGGCGTCGGGCCTGGCGCTGATCGCTTTTGTCCGACTCCCGGCGCTGCGCATCGCCGGCGTGGTTTTGCTACTGCTGCCGCACCTGATCGGCGCACCGCAGGGCGGTCACGGCGGCGGAACGGTCCCGCCGGAACTGGCGGCCCAATTCGCCACCGCCTCGCTCGCCACCGCCGCCGCGTTCTGGCTGCTGCTCGGCGCGGCGAGCGGCTGGCTCTATCGCCGCTTCGAGTCGGTCGGCGGCTAGGGACGGCGGCCACATCGGCGTCGCCGGTCATTTGTCCTGGATCAATGCGCTTCGGTCCGGGTGGCGCGATGGTGCGGTCGCCGCGGCAGCTTTGACGAGGAAGCGAATGAGGCGTCACTCGTCGCCGGAGGAGAGGATGATGTTCCGCGACCGTACGGAAGCGGGCGAACGTCTGGCGGCGCGGCTCATGCACCTCAAGGACCGGCAGCCGGTCGTCCTCGCCCTGCCGCGCGGCGGGGTGGCGGTCGCGTTCGACATCGCCCGGCTGCTCGCCGCGCCGCTCGACATCGTGCTGGTGCGCAAGATCGGCGTGCCCTGGCAGCCGGAGCTGGCGCTCGGCGCGGTGAGCGACGGCGCGGCACCGGAAGTCTTCATCGACGACCATATGGCAAGAGCCCTGGCGGTCTCCGAGGACTACGTGCGCGACGAGAGCGCGCGGCAGATGGGCGAGCTCGAACGCCGCCGAGCGATCTATTGCGCCGGGCGCCCGCCGGTCGATGTCAAGGACCGCACGGCGATCGTCGTCGACGACGGGATCGCCACCGGCGCAACGATGCGGGTCGCGTTGCGCGCAGTGCGGCGGCGCGGCCCGGCCTGGCTGGTCCTGGCGGCGCCGGTCGCCGCCGCCGAGACGCTCGCCGCCCTCAAGGGCGAAGCCGACGAGGTGGTCTGCGTCGAGGCGCCGCAAGGCCTTGGTGCGATCGGCTACTATTACGGCGATTTCCACCAGATGAGCGACGCCGAGGTCACCGATCTCCTCACCCGCGCGGCGCAGCCCGGCGAAACGGCGTAAGGCGGGTCGAGTGGAGCGAAACCCACCATTCGATTTTATTCACAATGAGACGGCGAGACAGTGAGATTCCGCGCCACTGAAATCTCGTTGTCTCGCGTCTCATTGTGAATTGATGGGTTTCGCTGCGCTCGACCCATCCTGCGAGGCCCCGGCAAATCAGCTCGCCATCTCGCGGTGGCGCAGAAACTGGAAGAACTCGATGCCCTCGCGCAGGCGGCGGCGCATCATCTCGGGGCTGCGGATCATCTCGCCGACCAGGGAAGCAATCTTCTTCCGGCGGAAATAGAAGCGCTTGTAGAACGTTTCGAGCGACTCGAAGATTTCGGTGTGGCTGAGATGCGGGTAGTGCAGCGGCGCGATCTGCACGCCGTTGTCGTCGATCAGTTCGGCGTGCGCGATGTCGAGCCAGCCTTGGTCCACCGCCTGGCGGTAGAGCTCGGTGCCGGGGTATGGCGCGGCGAGGGACACCTGGATCGTGTGCGGGTTGATCTCGGCGGCGAAGCGGATCGTCTCCTCGATCGTTTCCTTGGTCTCGCCGGGGAGGCCCAGGATGAAGGTGCCATGGATCGTGATGCCGAGCTCGTGGCAGTCCTTGGTGAAGCGGCGCGCGACATCGACCCGCATGCCCTTCTTGATGTTGTGGAGGATCTGCTGGTTGCCGCTCTCGTAGCCGACAAGCAGCAGCCTGAGGCCGTTGTCGCGCAGCACTTCGAGCGTCGCGCGCGGCACGTTGGCTTTGGCGTTGCACGACCAGGTGACGCCGAGCCTGCCGAGTTCGCGGGCGATCGCCTCGGCGCGCGGTAGGTTGTCGGTGAAGGTGTCGTCGTCGAAGAAGAATTCCTTGACCTGCGGGAAGTAGCTCCGCGCGAGCCGGATTTCCTCGATCACGTGACCGACGCTGCGGACCCGGTAGCGGTGCCCGCCGACCGTCTGCGGCCACAGGCAGA
>DASYUS010000291.1:0-3496 GCA_036000945.1 Allostellaceae bacterium | reverse complement strand
GGCCCGCTGCACCTATCATCGCGCAGCACGGTGCCGTCGCTCACCGGCGGCACCCGCCACGACCACCGCCGCCTCGGCGTCGCCCTCCGCCAGATCATCCTCGCCGCCCGCGCGGTGATGACCACCATCGACCACGACGCGCCGGCCCTCGCCGAAGGCGGGTGCTACGCCGCCGAAGAGGGCCACGCCTGGACCGATGGCGACCTCACCTTGTCGGCCGCGCTGTTCGCCCACCTGACGGGCGGGTGCGCGCTGGTTGTCCACACCCGAAAATGCGCGATGCGATACCCGGCCGTCGCGTCCGTCGCCGCCGCGGCGTAGCGGCGAGCTTGGTTGACCCGTAACCTCAGCGGCCGAGCAGGTACCGCGCGATCAGGTCGATCGGCCAGAACATGCCGGCCGACAGCGCGACGACGAAGTTGGCGGGATCGAGCCAATTCTGCCCGGCCTCGACGTCTTCATAGGCGTGGACCGTAACGTCGGCCGCGGCGGCGAGCGCATAGAGGCACAGCGCGATCAGCCAGACCCGCCGGCTCAAAGCGGCAACGCGCCGCCGGGGAACGGAATGATCGGCACCGTGCCGCCGGCGGGCAGGGCAGGGGCGTGCGGCGGGCGCATCACTAGGCAATCGGCGCTGGCCAGCGGGCGCATCATCGAGCTGTCCTGAACCTCGAACGGCACGGCTTCGAGCGCCCCGTCGGCGCCGCGCACGAGGCGGGCGCGCAGATAATCCTGGCGGCGGTCGTTCTGCTTCAGCGCGACCGCGAGCCGCGCGGTTGCCGGCGGCTCGGCCGCGTCGGGAACGCCGCTCAGGCGGTCGATCGCCGGCTTCAGAAACAACAGCGAGCAGACCAGCGTCGAGACCGGGTTGCCCGGCAGCCCGAGCATCGGCGTGCCGCGGTAATGCCCGAACATCAATGGCTTGCCCGGGCGCATCGCGATCTCCCAGAAATCGATGGCGAGCCCGTCTTCGCTCAAGACGTCGCGCACCAGGTCGTGCTCGCCGACCGAGACACCGCCGGTCGTCACGAACAGGTCGACGCCCCGCGCCGCCGCAGCAATGCGGCGCAGCGCATCGGGATCGTCGGGAGCGTTGCCGACCAGCACCGGCATGCCGCCGCAGGCGGTGACGAAGGCGGCGAGCGCCAGCGCGTTCGAGCTGACGATCTGGTGCGGCCCGATCGGGTCGCCCGGCATGACGATCTCGTCGCCGGTCGAGAGGATTGCGACGCGCGGCCGGCGATAGACGAAGAGCCACGGCCGGTTCATCGCCGCCGCGAGGCCGATGTCGCGCGGGGTGAGCCGCCTGCCGGCGTGCAACAGCACCTCGCCTTCGGCGAAATCGAGCGCGGCGCGGCGGACATAACGGCCGCGCGGCGCGCCCTCGCGCACCTCGACGCGGTCGCCGCTTCGCTCGGTGTCTTCCTGGATGACGATCGCGTCGGCGCCGTCGGGCAGCGGTGCGCCGGTGAAGATGCGCGCCGCCTCGCCCGGCCCGAGCCGCCCGCCGAACCCGGCGCCGGCCGGGATCTCGGCGACGATCCGCAGGTGCGCCGGCACGCGCGCCACATCGTCGGCGCGCACGGCATACCCGTCCATCGCCGAGACCGCGAACGGCGGCTGGGTCCGCCGCGCCGCCAGATCCTCGGCGAGCACCCGGCCGATCCCCTCGGCGATCGACACCTGTTCGGGCGGCACGCGTTCGAGCGGCGCCAGCAGCCGCGCCAGGGCTTCTTCAACCGATATCATCAAACAGCCTCGTAATCCCCGGATTTGCCTCCCGATTTGCGTAACAGACGCAGATCGGTCACGATTATTCCCCGGTCGATCGATTTGCACATGTCATAGATCGTCAACGCCGCCACGCTCGCCGCGGTCAGCGCCTCCATCTCGACGCCGGTGCGGCCCTTGAGCCGGCAGGTCGCGGTGATCTCGACGGCACAACGCTCCGCCACGCACCGGAGGTCCACCGCGACCGAGGTCAGGGCCAGCGGATGGCACAGCGGGATCAGCTCGGCGGTGCGCTTTGCCGCCATGATCCCGGCGATGCGCGCGACCGCGAGGACATCGCCCTTGGCCATCTCGCCGGCCTGGATCCGCGCCAGCGTCTCGGGCTTCATGACGACCCGCGCACCGGCGACCGCGACGCGCTCGGTCTCTGCCTTGTCGGAGACGTCGACCATGTGGGCGCGGCCCTCGGTGTCGGTATGGGTCAGGTCGGGGAGGCGCAACAGCCGGCGTGTCGCCGCGGCAACATCGCCGGCGCGCATCAGCGATTCGCCGACGAGGAAACAATGTGCGCCGTTCGCGGCGAGGCGATCGAGGTCGGCCGGCGCCGCGATACCGCTTTCGCCGACGACGATGCGGTCGGACGGCACCAGCGGGGCAAGCTCTTCTGTTGTCTGAAGATCGACCTTCAAGCGTTTGAGATCACGGTTGTTGATGCCGACCAGCCGCACCGCAAGACCGAGCGCACGGTCGAGTTCGACCCGGTTATGCACTTCAACCAATACATCAAGTCCGAGTTCGGCCGCGGCGCCGGCAAGGTCGCGTGCTTCGGCGTCGTCGAGCGTGGCCATGATCAAGAGGATGCAGTCGGCGCCGAGCGCGCGGCTCTCAACGACCTGATAGGGGTCGAGGATGAAGTCCTTGCGCAGCACCGGCAGATTGCAAGCCGCGCGCGCGACGCCGAGATCGTCGTCGCTGCCCTGGAAATAGGGCGTGTCGGTCAAGACCGAGAGGCAGGTAGCGCCGCCTGTCTGATAGGCCTGGGCCAAGGCGGCCGGGGCGAAATCGGCGCGAATCAGGCCGCGGCTCGGGCTCGCCTTCTTGATCTCGGCGATGAGGCCGTAGCGGCCGCTTCTCACTCGGCTTTCCAGAGCGGCGGCGAACGGCCGCACCGGCGGCGCCTCACCGAGCAGCGCACGCAGCGATGCCTCCGGCCGCGCGGCCTTCTGCCGGGCAACATGCTCGCGCTTTGCCGCGCAGATTTCGGCGAGCACGTCAGGCATGTGCACTCCCCGCGTTGGTCATCGCCACCAGCCGGTCGAGCACGCTCCGTGCCGCGCCGCTGTCGATCGACCGGGCGGCCAGGTCGGCGCCGTCGCGCAGCCCGTCGGCGCGCCCGGCGACGACCAGCGAGGCCGCGCTGTTGAGGAGCACGATGTCGCGCAATGGTCCAGGCGCCCCGCCCAACACCTCGCGCATCAACGCCGCGTTGTGCGCCGGGTCGCCGCCCTTCAGATCCTCGATGCGCCCTGGCTTAAGGCCCGCTTCTTCAGGCACCACATCAAATTCGATGACGCTGCCGTTGCGGTATTCGGCGACCTTCGTTACCCCTGCGGTGGTCAGCTCGTCGATGCCGTCGCCGTGCACGACCCAGGCCCGCTCGGCGCCGAGCCGGCCTAGCACCTCGGCCATCGGCACCACCCATTCGGGCGCGAACACACCGACCAGCTGGCGCCGCGTCCCGGCCGGGTTCGACATCGGTCCCAAC
>DASYUS010000290.1:0-4273 GCA_036000945.1 Allostellaceae bacterium | reverse complement strand
GCCGTCGGCCAGATCGAAGTTCGACATTTCGACCGATTCCGTCACCAGCGACGCGAAGTCGTCGCCTGGCTGGCGCAGGGTCGCAGGGCCCGAACGGTCGCTCGTCACGTAGCGGTTGGCGGGCAGTTCCTGGAGGTAGTTCGGATTGGCGAAAGTCGCGAGGGCGACCTGGTAGAGCGGCTTGACGGCGCCGCTGCTGAAGAACCCGTAAACTTTGCCGTCCTCGGAGATGTTGTAGCGGATGAACTCGCCCTGGGCGAGACCGTCCTGCTGATAGTCATTGCGGAAGAACGTCGTGCCGAACTGCGAGATGTTCGACACATCGAGCGTGAAGCTGCCGATGGTCAGCGTATCGGCCGAGGTCAGGTTGCCCAATCCGTCAAAGGTCTGGGTAAACGAGGCCACGGGAGCACCGTTCAGATCGGTAACATCGAGCTGCCATACATTGGCGCCGGTCTTGGTCCAGTTGAGATTCAGGGTCTGTGCGGCGCCGGCCGAGTCGTAATAGAGGATCTGCGTGGCGCCGCTTGTTCCGCTGGCCGGCAGCACGGCCGACAAGGTCGCCGTGGTGGTCCCCAGGCCCGGGAACGGATCTTCGCTGGTCGCCGGGATGGCGACCAGAGTGCTCGCGTCGCCGTAATTGAAATTGCCGTTCTGATCGGCCTGCCAGCCCATCAGGTACTCGCCGGACTCATTGCCCAGGAAGCCGGTATTATTGATGTCGTCCGGAACGACCTTGGCCATATTGCCGGCGCGCGAATATGTCAAGTCGCCGCTGCCGGTGCGCGTGCTGCTGTAGACGAACATGCCCTGGCCGTTGATCGCCAGGTCGAACGCGCGGCCCGTGGTTTCGATCGTGCCTTGAACGTCGACGATCTGCTTGGTGAGCGCGCGCACGCCGCCGGGTTCGTGCGGATTGATGTCGACGCCGCCCAGCACCGTGGCGAAGTCGGTTTCGACGCGCTTGTAGCCCGGCGTGCGCTGATTCGCGATGTTCTGCGAAATCGTCGACATCGCCTCGGAGTAGGCGTACAGGCCCGCAACGCTGGTGTTGAATGCACCGGTCAGACTCATGGTCGGTTCCGCTTCCTTCGCCGTTCTCCGTCCGGGCGTTACGGCCCGGACGGAAGGCGATTACCAAATGCGCTTAGCGCTTGATCCGCAGCAGCTCGTCGAGCATCTCGTCGGCCGTGGTGATCGTCTTGGCGCTGGCCGAATAGGCCCGCTGCGTGACGATCATCGTGGTGAACTCTTCCGACAGATCGACGTTCGAGCCTTCGAGCGATGACGGCTCGACGCGGCCGGCACCGCCGGTGTTGGCTTCGCGCAAGTTGAATTCGCCCGATGCGTCGGTCTGGGCATAAGCGTTGCCGTTGCGCGCCTCGAGGTCGTTGGGGTTGGAGAAAGTCGCGATCGGCAGCTTGTAGATGCGCTGCGTGGCGCCGTTGCTGAACGCGGCGATCACGTAGCCGTCCTTGTCGATCGACACGCCCGTGCGCAAACCGACTTCCGCGCCGTCCTGGTTGATGAAGGCGATGGAATTGTCGGAGGAGAACTGTGTGACGCCGTCGGTGCGGCCGGTGCCAAGCGCGCCGGCGGTGCCGAGATCGAACGTGATGTTGCTCGACGTGGCGCCGTTCGCCCAGGTGATTTCGACGGTCTGCGTCGTGTCGTTGGTGCCGACGCCGGGCGTTTCGGAGCGGAAATCCACCGCGTTGAGCGATCCGTCGCCGTTGAAGGTCAGCGTGCCGAAGGCGAGCAGGCCGCCGGCAACCGTCGACGTGCCCATCGGCAGCGTGACGTCGGCCGGCGTCTCGGCGGAGATCGCGAAGCCCCAGGTGTTGGTGGTCGTCAGCTTGTTGAAGCTGATGGTCAGATTGTGCGGCGTACCGAGCGAGTCGAACACCTTGATCTGGCGCTCGAAGTTCGGCGTCACGACGTTGGCGGCCGCATCTTCGGCCGGCGTGTTGGCGCCCGCTGTCGGATCGGCGAGCCAGGCCGCGGGCGTATAGGCCGTCGGTGTCTGGTCGGAATCGAGGTTGGCGCCGATCTGGACGGTTGTGGTGTCGACCGCGACACCGTTGAGGGTGCCGACGGCAACCGTGCCGATCGTGTTGACGTCGACGATATTGCCCTGCTGGTCGAGCTCCCAGCCCTGCAGGTAATAGCCGGCGGAGTTACGCAGATTGCCGGCATTGTCTTCGCTGAACGCGCCCGCGCGCGTATAGAGCGTCTCGCCGCTGCCGTCGCTCTCGACGTTGACGACGAAAAACCCGTTGCCGAGGATCGAGACGTCCGTGGCGCGGGTCGAGGCGTTGAGCACGCCCTGCTGATCGATGAGCGACGTCGGCGAGGCGCGCAGACCGCCTGGCGAGTACGAGCTGTCGCTGCCGGCGCCGGTCACCAGTGTCGAAAACTGGGAGACCGTACGCTTGTAGCCGATCGTATTGACGTTGGCGATGTTGTCCGAAACGGTCGCCAGCGACTGCGCCTGGGCTTTGAGGCCCGAAACGCCTGCGAGCAACGCACCATAGAGACTCATCTTACGCTCTCCTTCGAATGATCTGTCGGGTCGGCGACGTTTCTGTCGCCTTCACATGGGTGGAAATTCGGTCAGACATGGATGTCGAGGCGGCCGTTGGCCGCATTCGTACCGGAGTAAACCTGGGCGGCCGCGGCCGGAACCTCGACCAGCGCGTCGACGTCGCCCGTGCGGGACGGGCCGCCGGCGAATGTCGAGCCGTTGGCATCGCGCTGTTCGCCGCGGAGATTGAAGCTGAGGCTGCCGGAGTCGGCGCGCAGGCCGGCGTCCTGCAGCGACCGCTCGAGCTCGCGCGCGTCACGCTGCAGCATTTCGACGGTCTGCGGCTTGTCGGCGGCGAACACGGCCTGGATCTTGCCGTCGCTGCCGATGTCGAGGCGCACATCGATGCGGCCGAGATCGGCGGGCGACAATTTGATGGTGATGCGGTCATTGCCTTCCGCGACGGCCTTGGTGACCTGCACCACGACCTGGGCCACCAGCGGATTGGCGCTGGCGCGCGAGCCGCGGGCGGCATTGAGCGCCTCGGTGAAGGACGTGCCGCGGACGGCGTTGTCATGCGCCGGCGGCAGGGCCTGGCCTTCGCTGGTCCGCGCGGTCGACGGCGTGTTCGCGGTCTCGCGCTCGACCGAGGAGTCGATATCGGGCGTCGCGGATGCAGCGGCGGCGGATTCGGTTGCGGCCTTCTCGGGGCTCGCGGCAACCCGCATGTCGATGGTCTGCTGCGGCGTATTCTGCAGCTCCTGCCCCTTGACCTGGGCGGCAAGGCCGGTCGCGGCCGTGAGCGCGCCCGCACCGCTGCGCGGCGCCGGCGTTTCGACGGGCTCGGCCTCGCTCAAGCTCGGCTCGGGAAGGACATTGACGGTGACTGGCGTGTTGGCACTCGGACGCGGCTCCGCGTTGCGCGGCGCGGCCGGGCGCTTGACCAGGGCGGCGAGCGAGGCGGCCTCGGCCTCTTCGTCCGCCGCAACGGGTGCGCCATCGACGTTGGTATTCGCTGCGGCCGGCGCGGTAGCGGTCGGCGTGGCGGCAATCGGTGTGGCGGCTGGTGCCGGTGCGGCCGGCGCATTAGCCGCCGGTGTCTGCGGCGCGGTCGGGGCAGGGGAGGCGATTTGTGCCGTCGGCTTCGCCGGCGTGGCGGGCGTGGCGGGCGTGGACACGTCGCTGGTGTTCGCCTTGCGCGGCTCGCGCGGCGGTGCTGCACGAAGGGCGGCGGCCACGAGCTGCTCGAAATTCGCGGCGGCGTCTTCACCGGTGGTGTCCGGCGTCACGGTCGCTGCGTTGGCGGGCGCCACGTCGCCCTGCGGCGTTTCGGATTTGGCCGCCGGCTTGTCGCCAGGCGGGATGGCGGCGTCGGGGGCGGGGGCCGGAACGGGTGCGACCGGTGCAGCGGTCTTGCCGACCGGCGTTGTAATGCTGCTCTCGGCGGTAACGGCGGTCGTCACGATCACAACGGGGGCCGGCACGACCGGCACCGCGGCGGCGGCGGCTGCAGCGGCGGCATCGAACGCCGTGATGTCCGTGCTCTTCTTCTCGACGGGCGCCGTCGCGACGTCTTTTGCCGGGGCGCTGTCGCGGCCGCTTTTGCCGCCCTCGTCATGCGCGGTCTTCGGTTTCGCCGGTTCGTCGGACGCGGCGGCATCCTTCGCCGTCGCCGTCGCCGGCGTGTCGTTCGCCGGCGATGACGCGTCGTTCTTGGCGCTGTCGTCCTGGCGCAGCTTTGCCGGCGCG
>DASYUS010000289.1:0-2154 GCA_036000945.1 Allostellaceae bacterium | reverse complement strand
GGCGCTCGCATCTCGAAGTCGAGGCGCTGGTCGTCAGCCCCTACGCCGCGGGTCTCGCCTGCCTCGTCGAGGACGAGCGGGATCTTGGCGTCACGGTCATCGACATGGGCGGCGGCACCACGACGATCGGGGTGTTTTTTGGCGGCAACCTGATCTTCGCCGACGCGGTGCCGGTCGGCGGCATGCACGTGACCAACGACATCGCCCGCGGGTTGGCGACTCCGCTGGCCCACGCCGAGCGGATGAAAGCGCTGTTCGGCAGTGCCATCGCCGCAACGCTCGACGAACGCGAAACGATCGCCGTGCCGCAGATCGGCGAAGAGGAGGACGGCCACGTAAACCACGTGCCGAAATCGATGCTCGTCAGGATCATCGCGCCGCGCATCGAAGAGACGTTCGAGCTGGTGCGCAACCGACTCGAAGCGAGCGGCTGCGACAAGCTCGCCGGCCGGCGCGTCGTGCTGACCGGCGGCGCTTGCCAGCTGCATGGGGTGCGCGAGCTTGCCGGGCTCATTCTCGACAAACAGGTGAGGATCGGGCGGCCGATGCGAATCAATGGCCTCGCCGAAGCCACGCACGGCCCGGCCTTCTCGACTGCCGCCGGGCTGCTGATCTTCGCCGTCTCGGAACGCGCCGAAGCGCCGCGCCCGCTGCGCCTTGCCCAAGGTGGGATTTTCGGCCGCGTCGGGCAATGGTTACGCGAGCGGTTATAAGCTGGCGACGGATGTATCTGGTTTGCGGCAAAACGGGTACACTCGGACTGCGCCAACAGGGGAGCGCAGCCGGAACCCGGTCGAGAGGCGGGGCTGAACGGACGGCAAGGATCACAGCCGCGCAGGCGTGGAGGGCGACAGCATGATCAATCTCAGCATCCCGAAAGACGAGCAGGAGCTTAAGCCTCGCATTACCGTCATCGGGGTCGGCGGCGCTGGGGGGAACGCCGTCAACAACATGATTCGCTCGAACCTGGTGGGGTGCGAGTTCGTCGCCTGCAATACCGATGCGCAGGCGCTGCACCTCTCGGCGGCGCCGCGCAAAATCCAGCTCGGGATCGGCGTCACCCGCGGGCTCGGCGCCGGTGCGCGCCCCGATGTCGGCCGCGCTGCCGCCGAGGAGGCGATCGACGATGTGCTGGAATCAATGCAGGGCTCCAACATGGTGTTCATTACCGCCGGGATGGGCGGCGGTACCGGCACCGGCGCGGCGCCGATCATCGCCCGCACCGCCCGCGAAGCCGGGATCCTGACCGTCGGCGTCGTCACCAAGCCATTCCATTTCGAGGGCCCGAAGCGGATGCGGATCGCCGACGAGGGCATCGAAGATTTGCAACGTTACGTCGATACGCTGATCATCATCCCGAACCAGAACCTGTTTCGGATCGCCAACGAACGCACGACGCTCGAGGGGGCGTTCAAGCTGGCCGACGACGTGCTGCACGCCGGCGTCCGCGGCGTCACCGACCTGATGGTGATGCCTGGTCTCATCAACCTCGACTTCGCCGACATCCGCACCGTTATGAGCGAGATGGGCAAGGCGATGATGGGCACCGGCGAGGCTGAAGGCGAGCGCCGGGCGATCGACGCCGCCGAGGCGGCGATCAACAACCCGCTCCTTGAAGACGTGTCGATGAAGGGTGCCCGCGGCGTCCTGATCAACATCACCGGCGGCACCGACATGACCCTCTTCGAGGTCGACGAGGCCGCCAACCGGATCCGCGAAGAGGTCGACCCTGACGCCAACATCATCTTCGGCTCGACGTTTGACGAGAAGCTCGCCGGCAAGATGCGCATCTCGGTCGTCGCCACCGGTATCGAGGCCGAACTCGAACAGCAACACGCCAGCCCGGCGGCGAGCGGGCGCGGCGCCGGCCCCGATTCAGGCGTGCCCGACGCAGCTTCGGGCTACACCCAGCCGATCCTGACTCAGAATGCCGCAAACCCGCCGGCGCTCCACAGCGAGGCCCGGGCCGACGCGCCGCGTGCGGCCGCCTCGGGCGAGGCGGTTCCCGCTGCCGCGGTGGCGGCGGAAAGTGCCGCAGTGCGTAGCGGCGCGTTCATCGCCCCGCGACCCGTCGATTCGGGGCCCGCCCGTCCGGCCCCGCAGCCGGTCGCCCCGCCGGCGGCCCAGCCTGTCGTACAGTCCGCCACCCATTCG
>DASYUS010000288.1:0-3027 GCA_036000945.1 Allostellaceae bacterium | reverse complement strand
GGCCTTTATCTTTGAACGGACCGGCCGCGTGGCCAAAACCCATCGTGGCGTGCACGGCCAGTTCCTTAGACTGCTGTCCGGTGAACAGCATGTGGATGCCGAGCTCCGCAGGTTCTTGTCGGAAGGCTATAGGCTCAAATCGACCGCAGATTATGAAGTCGGTCCTGATGCGATTGTGCCGCTGGAAGAGGCGGCTGCTGCCATTGAAACCACCGCGCGTTTCGTTGCGACAGTCGCAGAACTGATGGCGGAATAAGGCGTCGGTCGGTTGTACCTCTTTAGATGAAACTGTAGGGCTCGATATCGACCTGAAGGCGGGCCGAGCCGCCGAGGCGGACACGGCCGAGCCAGTCGCGCAGCATGGCCTGCAGGTTGACGCTGCGCTCGGCCTTGACGAGGAAGCGCCGGCGGTGGCGCCGCCGCAGAATCGCAAGTGGCGCCGGCGCTGGCCCGAGCACGCTCACGCCGGGCAACTGCGGCGCGGCGCGCGACAGGGCGCGGGCGGCGAAATCGGCCGAGTCGGCATCGCCGGCGCTGACGATCAGGGCCGCCAGCCGGCCGAACGGCGGCAATCCGGCGGCGCGGCGGGCATCGGCCTCGGCAGCGAGAAAGCCGTCGCGGTCGCCCTTGGCCAGCGCCTGCATCACCGGTTGCTCGGGCATATAGGTCTGGATCAGCACGTGCCCCGGCCGCTCCTCGCGCCCGGCGCGGCCGGCGACCTGGTGCAGGAGTTGATAGGTGCGTTCGGCGGCGCGCAGGTCGCCGCCGGCGAGGCCGAGATCGGCATCGACCACCCCGACCAAGGTCAGCATCGGGAAATGGTGCCCCTTGGCGACGATCTGCGTGCCGATCAGCACATCGTAGCGGTGCGCCACCATCGCGTCGGCGAGTTCGGCCGCGGCGCGCGGCCCGGACAAGAGGTCGCTGACCATCAGCGCGATCCGCGCGCCGGGAAACCGTGCGGCAACCTCCTCTCGGACCCGCTCGACCCCCGGCCCGCACGGTACCAGCGTCCCGGCGGTGAGGCATTCCGGGCACAGCGCCGGGAGCCGCTCGGCATGCCCGCAATGATGGCATTGCAGCCGCCCGGTGAAGCGGTGCTCGACCAGCCAGGCAGTGCAGCTCGGGCATGAGAGGCGATGGCCGCAGGCGCGGCACAGGGTCAGCGGCGCGTAGCCGCGGCGATTGAGAAACAGGAGCGCCTGCTCGCCGACCGACAGTGTCTGCCCGAGCGCCTCGACCAGCCGAGCCGACAGAAAATGCCCGGGCGCGAGCCGCTCGCGCCGCATGTCGACGAGCGCGATCTCGGGGAGGCTCGCCTCGGCGTGGCGGCGCGGCAGGTGCACCCGCTGATAGCGGCCGCGCGAAATGTTGACAACGGTTTCGAGCGACGGAGTCGCCGAGACCAGCACGATCGGGATTTGCGCCAGCGAGGCGCGCAGCACCGCCATGTCGCGCGCCTGGTAGCATACGCCGTCATCCTGCTTGAACGACGGATCGTGCTCCTCGTCGACGACAATGAGGCCCAGTTCGGGAAACGGCAGGAACAGGGCCGAGCGCGCTCCGACGACGATGCGCGCGCGGCCGGATGCGACCGCCCGCCAGGCGTCGCGTCGCGCGGTATGCGACACGTCGGAATGCCATTCCACCGGCGCCACGCCGAAGCGGCGGCGGAACCGGTCGAGCCACTGGGCACCGAGGGCGATCTCGGGCAAGAGGACCAGCACCTGATGGCCGGCGGCGAGGGCGATGGCGATCGCGGCGAAATAGGTCTCGGTCTTGCCCGAGCCGGTAACCCCGTCGAGCACGGTGACACTGAACTCGCCGGCGCTGGTGCGCGCAACAAGTCGGCTCGCCGCCGCACGCTGGTCGGGCGACAGCATCGGCCCCGGGGCATCCCAGGCGCCAGGCGGCAGCGGCGGCGCCGGCACCTCGCCCGATACCAGCCGCTCGCCGACCTGGCCGGCGGCCATCAAGCCGCGCACGACTGCGGCACCGCAGCCCGCTCGCCGCGCCGCTTCGGCAACCGAATAGGCAGCGCCATCGCGCAGGGTTTCGAGCACCCGGCGGCGCGCGGCGGTCAGCGGCTTGGCCGGGTCGAGCTGGTCGAGGGCGGCGAGACCGGCCGGCGTGGCGGCGCAGAGCCGGCGCGGCGGCGGCGGCAACAGCGCCTCCTCGACGCTCATCGCCATGCGCAGCACCGCGCCCGGCGGGCTGAGTGTGTAGCCGGCGACGCGCTCGACAAAGCGGCGCAGCTCCGGCCGCAATGGCGGGGTCGACAGGATTTCGCCGACCGGCTTCAGCCGCTCGGCGGGGACCGATGGGGGCGATTCTTCGCCCGACATTTCCCAGACCACACCGACCAGGCGGCGCGGCCCGAGCGTAACGCGCACAAAGCTGCCGGGCTCGGGGGCTGCCGCGCCGTCCGGCATCAGGTAATCGAGCGGCTCGGGCAGGGGCAACGGCAGCATCACCCGGACCCGGCGCGGGTCGGTGGGCGGGTCGGTTATCCGGTCAGCTCCCGCGGCGCTGTTGGCACGGCAATCGGGCATCGCTACACTCGCCGCCGGGCTGGCGGCTTTGCCAGCCATGGGTCAGGCTTCGGGTGTGGTTGAATGGTCACGTCGCGTCCCGCTCCACGCATTCCGCGCGCTCCGCCCCTCGCCGGGGCGAGGTAGCGGCGCCGTGGCCGATCTGCCGCGCGACAAGCCGCACCGGGAGCGCGACGCTGCGCCGGCGCCCGAATTGCCGGGGGAGATCAGCAGTCGCGATGTCATCCTCTATTTGCGCAAACACCCCGATTTCCTTGATCGTCACCCTGAGGCGCTGCGCCTGTTGCGCGCCCCGACCCGCGAGATCGGCGGGGACGTCTTCGATTTCCAGCATTTCCTGATCGAGCGGCTGCGCCGCGACCTTGCCCGTGTCAATCTCGAACATCGCGCCCTGATCGGCGCCAGCCGCGGCAATCTGGCAAGCCAGGGCCGGGTGCACAAGGCGGTGCTCGCGGTTCTGGCGGCGCCGAGCTTC
>DASYUS010000287.1:0-4669 GCA_036000945.1 Allostellaceae bacterium | reverse complement strand
ACGACACGACGCCGACCAATACCGGCCAGGCGATCTGCGTCATCGACATCAAGGCGTTTGCCGAGCCGGTCGCCTTCAAGCGCCAAGTCGATGCGGTGATACGCCAGCTGCATGGGTCGGCGCTGCTGCCGGGCTTCGACCGCATCCGGCTGCCCGGCGAAGACCGCCACCACCGCCTCGTCGAGCGGCAGGCCGAGGGGATTCCGATCCCGCCGGCGTTGCAGAGCGCGCTCGACCGCCTCGCCGACGAGCTGGCGATTCCGCCCCTGTTCGGCTGACGGCGAAGGCCGCCCCCCCATCGTCATCCCGGCGAAGGCCGGGATCCACATTTCCGCCGCTCGTACTGCGGCAAGGTGGATCCCGGCCTTCGCCGGGATGACGGTTTGTGGAGACTCATCGGCGGGATCACACGCCCGGGGCGCCTAATTTATCGCGCCGAAATAGGCGGCGACCTCGACCATCCGGTTCGAGAAGCCCCACTCGTTATCGTACCACGACAGGACGCGGACAAAGCGCTTGTCGAGCACCTGCGTCTGGGTCACATCGAAGGTCGAGCTGTGCGAATCGTGGTTGAAGTCGATCGACACGGTCGGCGCCCGGTTGATGCCGAGAATGCCCTTCAGACGGTTCGACTTCGCGGCGTCCTCCATCAACGAATTGACTTCCTCGGCGGTGGTCTCGCGCGCGGCGTCGAACGTCAGGTCGATCAAGGAGACGTTGGCGGTCGGGACGCGGATCGCGGTGCCGTCGAGCTTCCCCTTCAAGGCCGGCATGACGAGGCCGATCGCCCGGGCGGCGCCGGTCGAGGTCGGGATCATCGACAGGTTGGCGGCGCGGGCGCGGCGCAGGTCGCTGTGCAGCGTGTCCTGCAGGCTCTGGTCGCCTGTATAGGAATGGATCGTCGTCATAAAGCCGCGGTCGATGCCCAGCCCCTGATGCAGCACATAGGCGACCGGCGCGAGGCAGTTGGTCGTGCACGAGCCGTTCGAGATGACGGTGTGCTCTGTCTTCAGTTCCTCGTGGTTGACCCCCATGACGACGGTGAAGTCGGCGCCGTCGGCCGGGGCCGAGATGATGACGCGCTTGGCGCCGGCTTCGAGGTGCTTGGCCGCGGCCTCGCGCTTGGTAAAGATGCCGGTGCATTCGAGCGCGACATCGACGCCGAGCTCCTTCCACGGCAGCTTGGCGGGGTCGCGCTCGGCGGTGACGCGCACCCGCCCCTGGCCGGCGTCGAGCCAATCGTCGCCGCTCGTCACCTCGCCGGCAAAGCGGCCGTGCACGCTGTCGTATTTCAACAGATGCGCGTTGGTCGCGACCGGCCCCAGATCGTTGACTCCGACGACCTCCAGCTGCTTTTCCGGATGCTCCAGCGCCGCGCGCATGACCAGCCGTCCGATGCGCCCGAACCCGTTGATCGCCACCCGTATCGCCATTGTCGTTCCCTCCGCGAGACCGTGGATTCAGCTTAAAACAGATTGAGCCGTTACGGGAAGCCATGCGACGTGGCAGCGCCGGTGCTCTGCCGGCCCTGCCCGAACAAACATTTGAAGCGCGGCACTCCTGATCAATCCTGCGTGGTGACTCGCCGGACCTCGCCTCGGCCTGCGCTCGTCAACGCCTGTCGCAAAGCGGGTACGATGGGGATCAGGTCTTCCAACGCATTGCTGCGAGCGACTAGAACGATGACAGCAAGCGACGATCCCGTCAGATTCTGTTGAAATTGCAGGTTTTGATCGGCAGTGACGAAGACTTCGAATCTGTCGGCGGCGGCGCGACGGAGCAGTTCTCCGTTCCGCAATCCAGCCCAGCCCTGTTGCTGCACGATGCGAACCTCATGCCCCTCTATCTGCCGGGCCAGTTGGCGCGGCAGCTGCTCATCAAGCAAGATGCGCACCGGCGCTCAGCGCGGCATGCGCGGCTTCAAGCGCGGCAACGGCCTGCTCGCGCGAAACCGACGGGAAGGCATCGAGGAATTCGTCGAGGCTGTAACCTCTCTCAAGGTAATCGATCAGGTTGCGCAATGGTACCCGGGTGCCAACGAAGACAGGCGTTCCGCCCAAAATTTCGGGGTCGCTATGGATGACCGGAAGCTGGTCCATCACCTGATTACTCCGCGCGCCGCCTCGGCAACCCTCTCCGCAGTGATGCCGAAATGCGGGTAGAGCGCCTCGATCGGAGCGGAGGCGCCGAACCCGCTCATGCCGACGAAGGCCGAGCGCGGCTCAAGCCAGCGGTCCCAGCCGAGGCGCACCGCCGCCTCGACGCCGACCCGCGGCGCCGGGCCGAGCACGGATTTGCGGTAATCCTCGGGCTGCTGCTCGAACAGTTCCCAGCACGGCATCGAGACGACCGCGGCGGCGATGCCGTCATTGCCCAGCGCGTCCCGCGCCGCCATCGCGACCGACACCTCGGAGCCGGTGGCGAGCAATGTCACTTGGCGGCCGCCGGCGGCCTCGGCCAGGACATAGGCGCCGCGCGCCGAGCGGTTCTCGGCATCGGCTTCGCTGCGCAGCAGCGGCAGCGGCTGGCGGGTCAATGCCAGGATTGAGGGCGCGCGGCGGTGCTTCAAGGCGAGCGCCCAGCATTCCGCCGTCTCGACCGGGTCGGCCGGGCGGAACACCAGGAGATGCGGGATCGCCCGCAGCGCGGCGAGGTGCTCGATCGGCTGGTGGGTCGGCCCGTCCTCGCCGAGGCCGATCGAATCATGGGTCATCACATAGACGACGCCGAGCTCCATCAGCGCAGAGAGGCGGATCGACGGGCGGGCGTAGTCGGTAAAGGTGAGAAAGGTGCCGCCGTAGGGGATCAGCCCGCCATGCGCGGCGATACCGTTCATCGCCGCCGCCATGCCGTGCTCGCGCACGCCGTAGCGGACATAGCGGCCGGTGAAGTCGCCGGGCTTGATGTCGGCCTGGTCCTTCGCCTTGGTGTTGTTCGACGGCGTCAAATCGGCCGAGCCGCCGAGCAGCTCGGGCACCGCCGGGACCAGCGCGTCGAGCACCGCGCCCGAGGCCTGGCGCGTCGCCAGCCGCGCGTTCTTCGCCCGGAAATCATCGCACAGCCCAGCGATCTGGCCGTCGAAATCGTCCGGCAACTCGCCCGTCTGCCGGCGCAGGAACTCGGCCCGAATGTCGGGTGCGACGGTGGCGAGACGCTGCACCCAGGCCTGCCGGAGGCTCGCGCCGCGGGCGCCGGCGTCGCGCCATTCGGCGCGGATGTCGTCGGGCACGACGAAGGGGGGAAACTCCCAGCCCAGCCGCTCCCGGGCGCCGGCGATCTCCTCGGCGCCGAGCGGCGAGCCGTGCGCACCGGCGGTGCCGGCCTTGGTCGGCGCGCCGAAGGCGATCACCGTGCGGCAGGCGATGAGAACAGGCCGGTCGCTCGCCTGGGCGCGGCGGAGCGCGGCGGCGATGGCGTCGTGGTCGAGCCCGTCGATGCGCTCGGCGGCCCAGCCATGGGCGCGGAACCGCTCGATCTGGTCGTCCGAAACCGAAAGGCTGGTCGGCCCGTCGATAGTGATCGAATTGTCGTCCCAGAGCACGATCAGCTTGTTGAGCTTGAGGTGCCCGGCAAGCCCGATCGCCTCGTGGCTGATCCCCTCCATCAGGCAGCCGTCGCCGCAGAACACATAGGTGCGGTGATCGACGAGGTCGTCGCCGAACTCCGCGGCGAGCCGGCGCTCGGCGAGCGCCATGCCGACCGCATTGGCGAGGCCCTGGCCCAAGGGTCCGGTCGTCGTCTCGATCCCGGTCGCGAGCCCGCGCTCCGGGTGGCCCGCAGTGCGGCTGCCGAGCTGACGGAACCGCTTCAGCTCGTCGAGCGTCATGTCGGGATAGCCCAACAGGTGCAGGAGGCCGTAGAGCAGCATCGAGCCGTGCCCGTTCGACAGGACGAAGCGGTCTCGGTCAGGCCAGTCCGGCGCCTGCGGGTCAAACCGCAGGAACCGGGTGAACAGCACCGCGGCGATGTCGGCCATCCCCATCGGCATGCCGGGATGGCCGGATTTCGCCTGCTCGACGGCGTCCATCGCCAATGCGCGCAGCGCGTTCGCCATGCGGCGCAGGCGGGGGTCGGCGGGCGGGGGAAGGGGAGGAAGCGCTGTGTTCATGGCCGCCAATCTAGCGTGCATTCGCTCTTCCGCAAACGCCGCCGGCGGAAATGCTCCCGTTGCCGCAAGATCAGTCGAAGGCGCCATCGATGATCGCCGCCGGTACGGCGATGATGAGACCGAGGGCGATCAGCGCCCACAGGGCAAAGACGATCGCGCGTTCGCGGGCGATCAGGGCGGCGATCAGCGGATGCCCGGCACCGCCGGTGCGGATTTGAAAGCCGAGCACCAGCTTGACGATCAGCGGCACGGCGGAAACGGCGAGCGCCACTGAAAGGACGAGAAAGACGACCATCGCCGTCAGCCGGGCCGCGGCGACATCGCGGACCGCGCCGGTGGCTTCGAGGGCATTGCCGAGCATCGCCAGCACGACGATCGCGGCAAAGATGCCGGTCGTGATGAGGGCGTGGGTGCGAAGAGTGAGCATGGGGGCGGCCCGTGTGGCGGCGCGACGCAAAATAGCGCATCGCGGTCTTTTGCCCCATTATCGAGCGAAAGGGCCGGAACCGGGAGGATCGGCGTGCAGACCGGAGGTCAGATCGATTGCCGCTTGCGCGAGGT